>JAFACO010000392.1 GCA_023425485.1 Bacillota bacterium | reverse complement strand
CAATACCAGTGGTAATCGTGAGTATACAGAGGAGGATTGCCGTTGGGTTTCCTTCATAAAATGTATGAGAAATGCAGGACTTTCAATAGAATCCCTTGTAGAATATGTGACATTATTTCAACAAGGGGATGAGACGACAGCTGCAAGAAAAGAATTATTAATTGAACAGAGAAAGCATATCGTAGAAAGGCTGGAGGAAATTCAAAACACACTTACTTATTTGGATCATAAAATTGATGGTTATGAGGAAAGCTTGCTAAAAGTAGAAGAGAGTTTGAAGAAGTTTGATGAATAGCTTCCTCAGGCCATCTGAATCATAATTCAGGTAACATATTTTTTATCATTTTGCACAGCGAAACTATCAATGATAGTATCCACATAGGCATCGCCTGTTAATGTAATACCATTGTCTTTTGCATATTTCATTAAAATAGAATAAGCATTATTAAGAGTGTCCCAGTTCCCAAGCCAGTTGATGCAAAGATAATTGCCAGCTGGCTTTTTTTATGTGGACATTCCAACGGATGGAGCTAAAGTTAGTCAGGATTTAGATAAAACTTGGCTCTTTTTTTGCATCTTATATGTAACAAGAGTAGTCAAATAGATAAAGGTGAATTTGGACACCGAATTTTTACACGAATAATAATTATAAAAAATTTTTATTTTAGGTGTAACCATTTTAAATTTATTACGAATAATAAATGACAAACAAAAGAAAGTCAAACGAGGTGCACTTCAAATGATTTCTGACAAATCTCTGTATTTCGCTTTTTTGGAGGGAGATAAAGCTTCCTTCGAAGAGCTTGTAATACGACATCGTCATAGTTTGGTTTATTTTATCATGCAATATGTGAAAAGTTATCATGTAGCAGAGGATATAGCACAGGAGGTTTTTGCTTATATCTATATTAAACCGGAGCAATACGCGACACAGTATGCGTTTAAGACCTTCTTATTTATGTTAGGTAAGAGGCGCGCAATAGACTTTATACGCAAGGAATCAAAATATAGTTTTGTTTCCTTGGATGAGGCAGATACAACTGATGCTAATACCTTGGAGGAGGTTGTTTTTAAGAATAATGATATCACAATGTTAAAAAATCAGTTGAAGGAACTAAAACCGGAATATCAGCAAGTAATTATATTAGTTGATTTAAATGGTTTATCCTTATCGGAAGCAGCTATTGTAATGGATAAATCCGAATCAGCCATCAAAGTTTTATCCCATCGAGCAAAAAAACGTTTGAAGCAGGTTTTGGAGAAAGGAGGTTTTTCTTATGAAATCTGATAATGAGTTTTTGAGCGGTGTATATAAAAAAGCAGAAGAGCTAAAAGCAGAAGAGCTAAAAGCAGAAGCTTCCTATAACCAGCAGAGAAAGCAAAAATATAGTACAAGGTATACAAAATATTTAGGAATGGCAGCAGGTTTTATCTTGCTAATGTCTTCAACAATCTACTTTGTTTTATTACAAGAAAACAAGGAGCCTATCAACTCACCCGCTCCTTATGGTGTAAAAACTATTAATTTAGGTCGAATACTGGAGCAGGCGACTGATATTGTCGAGATTGAGGTTAAAGATAACAATGGAGAGCTACAGCATGATATTGTAAAGGTATATAGAAACTCGGGTAACGAGACACTAATTACAGCTTTTTTTAATGGTAATAATATCGGACTAATCGCAGGTGATTCAGCCATTGCATTTTTACAGGTAGATTCTAACGGAGCAGTGCTTATGGAGACTTTTATTAAAACAGAAGATAATACCTTTGTTAGTCCTTTTGGGGAGGTATTAACGAAAGAAGAGTTAAACGAATTATCAAAATAAGTTTACAAATGAAAGATATAGTATAGGCGAAACAACACGTGATACAAAGAAGATGCATGTAAAATATAAAATGTAAAATGCAAAAAAAAGAACTTGTAAAAGAAAGAACTTATAAAAGAAAGAACTTGTAAAAGAAAGGAAAAACAAAATGAGAAAATTAATCACAATTCTATTTACGATAGCAATTACTACAGCAATCTTTACTGGTTGTACAAAATCAGATACCAACAGTCCAGCAGAAAATAATAACTCTAATAATAGTGCCACAGATGATAAGGATACAGATGAGGACACAGACGTAGATAATGACGATAATACAGCAACAGATAATGATAATTCAGAAAGCACCAATTCCGACATAACAGTAGATAAAATATTAGAAGCAGTTAAAGAAGCCTATGGGGAAAATTATTATCCTAATACAGATATTACTCCAGAATTTCTTGAAACAGAATTTGGTCTTACTTCCGATATGTATGAGGAAGTAAAGGCAGAACAGCCAATGATTAGCGTTAATGCGGATAGAGTCGTAATAGTAAAGGCTGCTGAAGGAAAAGCAGATGAGGTTGAGGCAGCATTAAATGATGCAAAGGATAAGAAGATGGCGGATACACTTCAATATCCAATGAACGTACCCAAGATAAATGCAACCAAAGTAGTTCGCAATGGTGACTTTGTAGGTTTCTTTTTATTAGGTGCGGTTAATGAAAGTGAAAATCCTACCGAAGATGAGCTGAAGCAATTCGCAGAGGATGAAGTGGCTAAAGCAGTGGATGCTTTTAACGGACTCTTCAAATAATTTGAGATACCAAAGGTGAGGAAATTGTAATGGTTTTTAGCAGCTTGACATTTTTATTTTATTTTTTACCCGCGCTTATTATTATATATTTTCTGGCACCCAACAAATTAAAGAATTTAGTAATGATTATTGCAAGTCTGGTATTTTATGCCTGGGGTGAAATCAGATTTATACCAATCATGCTTTTGCTCTCGGTGGAGGATTTCATCTGTGCTAAGCTCATGGAAAAACATCGGGATAATAAGAGACGGCGTAGAGTGTATATGTTGATTTCGGTGTGCAGCAATTTGAGTGTACTTATTTT
>JAFACO010000367.1 GCA_023425485.1 Bacillota bacterium | reverse complement strand
TGTGTAATTTGGTAACCCTCTTTATCAATATATTTAAAAGGATTCTGCCAGGCCATTACACGAACTCTTACATGCGAAAAGAGTCGATAGGCCACAAAGGCTGCTGCGCTTCCTGCCAGTAAACCAGAAAACAAATAAATGGGTCTTGCTGTTGCCACATAAAGCATAAATAAATAAGTTACAAAGAAAATCAGCGCTCCTCCAAGGTCCTTTTGCACTACCAGGATTAAAACATGTGCAGCTGCCAGAACACTAATCAGAATGATTCTTTTAAAACTAGTACCTTTCCAGAACAAGGATGCGATGCTAAGTACAAAGAGTAACTTAACAAATTCAGAAGGCTGAACACTAATACCGCTGAACATTAACCAGTTTGTAGCCCCTCTGAAATTAGTTCCCAAAATAAGTACTATTAATAAGAGCAGTATTCCTGCTCCACCATAAATCCAGCCTAGTTTCCTTAGCCAGCCTATGGTTTTCATAAAATAAGGAAGCAAAAGACAAGCGGCAAAGGAGGCTGCAACTATGATGAATTGCTTTACTGCCATATCAAAATTTAGCCTTTTTAGCATTAGAAAACTTATGGTTAACAACATCAGCATATTACGCATTAACAATCTGGACAGCTTAGGATAGAATATTCTGTAAAGCGCAAGAACCAAAATGAACATTCCTACTTCGGCTCCATAAAGCATTACCAGCTTCATATTCTGGATCTGTAGCAATAATGCCCCATTGCCAACAAAGTGAAGTAGAAAAATGATTACGGTAAGTATTGAATAAACTCTATCCTGACCCTTTTTATTCTTATATCGAAACACAGTAAAGCTATAATAAGTGTAAATACCTATTAATAGTATCATCTGATATTTAATTAGTTCTACAATTAAATTCATCTCTCACCTACCTAACTTTCAGTATCTATAACTATTCACCATATGGAAGAACAATTAAACTATCTGAATAAGACTATTCCACACCTCGTTTAAAATGTCCTGTTGTATAGTCATTAAGTTCAATTAAACTCTTCCTGTTATAACAATACTCATTAATAAATACTTCAATGACCTTTTTTGTTTGTTCTCCGGACTCCTTAGTAAAATCAAGACGTATTCCTCTTGGTTTCAGTTTATGGAGCTCTTTCACTTGCTGATGAAGTGATAATGGTTGTCCGTTATAAATAACATTGTAACAACCTTCACAATTAGCTTTGACAAAAAACTCCTTACCCATACGGTCGGTAAGTATTCCTTGAAATCCTATTTTAGCCTGTGTTTCGTCTTCTCGCTTTTTACCTTTCCTGCATCCTTCGGTGTTATCAAAAAGACATTGAGTTGAAGTCATCATAGGAAGATATCCATAGACAATCAAATCACAATCTTCTATACCAAGATTTTTAAGTTCCTGATAATTTAATTCCAAAGGAGCTGTATAATGATACAAATCCTGTTTCGCCCAGAATGATTTTGCTTCTTTATTAAAAATATACAGATTATGATTCAGTATGATTTCCTTTTTAAGCCCCTTCTCCTTTAATAACGAGGTCAGAAGGGATATTTCTTCAAGATTCTTTACAATAAATCCATTAACATTCTCATTATCTATTATTTCAAACAAATCCTTTTTTAACCTTTCAAATACACCTAACCTACAAATATGTGGAAGTGAAAGACAAAGCTTCTTATGATTTATTGCTGCCTGTTCAGACATACGAAGTATTTCTTCATTTGCAATTGTATCATAATCTACATGAATATTTGTAACCTCTATAAAGCCTAAGATACTTTCAAATTGATCAACCGTTTGTAGAGATACGCTAATTGTAGTTTGCTCTTTCAACATATGTTGATATTCAACACCGTCCTCCTTCAATGGAGTTGATGTTTTAATTCCATTAAAGGTTTGACCAGTTGGAGTACTTCTTTGATACTTTACTACAACTTCTTCAGAAAGCATCTTAATAGCCTCTCGCCTTAAATCATTAAGCCATGCGACTGGAACAAAAATATTTTCATCCGCAGCAATCTCAATTTCTTCAAAATAATATAAGGTGTCTCCCGTCTTTTCAAGGGGCGCCCGTAACTTTTCCAGTGTCATTGGCTGCTTTAAGGCAGGTTGAACAATATCATGATATGCCGTTACAGAACAGCCCTGACTATAAGCAGTAAACGAGATTCTCTCACTAACTCTGGCAACTAATTTCCCCTTAATTCCAAGTTTAGCATCCTTTGCAAGATAATCCCGATCCAGTTCCCCCAATAATTCATTATTTCGTGTACGATACACCAGATCCCCTATTTTAATTATTTGTCGATCAATAGAACTAGCTGATTTTCCAGCAGCTTTTTTATCCTTTAATTCTACTTGTGTTCGATTCCCAACATTTGTCCAAAGAATTTCACCTGGCCTATGGGAATCTTTAACTGTGAATTCATAAAGACCTTCTTCAAAATGCCTAATTTCTAGTACGTCCTGAGCATGAATATCGTCTTTCACACTAATTGATACCTGTCCCTTACCTACTTCTTTGACCACACCAACATGTACGCCACTGTGGTTTGGCCGAGATAAGGACATCATCTTTTTACCATGATAGGTTTCTCCGTATCCGGTGGAAAAGCCTCCTCGGTTATAGACATCCTGTAGATTCGTCATATCATGCTGACATTCCACAGAAGACATAAAACTTTCATAGTGTTGCCTTCCATGTTGTAAATACAGGTCAACATACTTACGGTACAGAAAAGATACCATAGCGGCATACTCCGGTCGTTTCATTCTTCCTTCTATATTAAAGGAATCAATACCCGCATCAACTAGCTCCGGTATTAACGAAATTGTATTAATGTCCTTTGGACTAAGCAGATATTTTTCTTCCTCTTTGGAGCTTTTCTTATTATCTGCGGAAAATTGATATGGCATACGGCAAGGCTGTGCACATCGCCCACGATTTCCACTACGTCCGCCAATAAGGCTGCTCATCAGACATTGACCGGAATAACAATAGCAAAGAGCCCCATGAACAAAAGTTTCAATTTCAAGGGTTGTGTTTTCCCTGATCTTTTTGATTTCCTTGAGACTTAGCTCTCTGGAAGTAACAATTCTAGTAACACCATAATCCTTTAATAAATTTGCCCCTTCTGCCATAGTAAGCGTCATCTGAGTACTTGCGTGAATCGGCAATTCTGGAAAATGTTCATGAATAAAATTCATAACCCCAACGTCTTGTACAATAACCGCATCAAGTCCCTGAAGATATAATTTTTCTATAAAACTATAGAGCTTTGACTTTAATTCCTGTTCCTTAAGAAGAGTATTAACTGTTAAATATAAGTTTTTATTCCTTATATGAGCTTCATCAATGGCCTGAAGCAGGGTACTCTCCTCCAAATTATTGGCATAAGCTCTGGCTCCAAAGCTGCTACCACCAATATATACTGCATCGCAACCAGCATTCATTGCAGCCTTCATTGACTCATATGAGCCAGCCGGTGCCAGTATTTCAATCTTCTTATTCATTTAATTCCTCCGAAAAATGGCTTGTACACTTGCCATGAATAAAAATGCTGCCCATATAAGGATGTTCCCCTGGTTCTATACCATGTTACATCTCTTAATTAGACAGCCTAATCGTTCCAATTTTATCGTTTTTTCTCGATTTCATTCACTTCTGTCTCTAAACGCACAATTTTTTTCTGTGCCTCGTAGAGCTCTTTCTTTAAATCCTCAATCTCTTTCAAACTAGCATCAAGCTTTGTCTGGGACATAATCAGTTCATGTT
>JAFACO010000189.1 GCA_023425485.1 Bacillota bacterium | reverse complement strand
CATATAGTATCGCTTGCGCCAATTCTAAGCTGAACACCATTCTTTGGATCTACGCAGAGTTGGTTTTCACCACGGCTAATTAAATTAATGGCAGGCTCAATATGTTTTAATAAGAGTTCACCTTCTTTTGTTAGTGCAACTCTCTTAGTGCTGCGGATAAATAGGGTTTGATTCAAACGTTTTTCCAAGGTTTTAATGGACTGGCTTACTGCGGATTGAGAAATATATAAAGCATCAGCTGCTTCGGAGAAGCTAAGGCTTTTTGCTACGTGATAGAAAACCTTATACAATTCGTAATTAATATCCATGGTATTTTCCTTCCTTAGATTGATTCTGTAAGTAAAAAAACATACAATTGATTAGCAAGTCTAATAAAAAGATTAACATATATTAATTATGATTATAAGTTATGCTATGCTATAATGCAAGTAAATTAAGCTTGTCATGAGTACACATAAAGGAGTAACCATATGGGCATTGTAAAGAGAATTTATGTAGAAAAGAAAACACCCTATGCTGTAAGAGCGAAAGAATTAGTAACCGAGCTGCGCAGCTATCTTGGGGTTAAGAACCTCGATAACGTGCGTGTTTTAATACGCTATGATATAGAAAATATCAGTGAGCAAATCTATAATAAAGCACTTGGAACAGTGTTTTCAGAACCTCCGGTGGATATTTTGTATGAAGAAGCATTTGAGCTTAAAAAAGGTGACCGTGTATTTACAGTAGAATACTTACCTGGTCAGTTTGATCAAAGGGCAGACTCTGCGGAACAATGCGTAAAGCTACTAAACGAGAAAGAAGAACCGATAATTCGCTCTGCAACTACTTATGTACTGTCTGGTGAGTTTACAGTAGAAGAATTTGATAAGATTAGAGGATATTGCATCAATCCAGTAGATTCTCGTGAAGCACAGGAGAGCAAACCAGAGACATTGATGGCTGATTTTGATGAACCGGAAGATGTTTTAATCATGAAAGATTTTAAAGTTATGCCGCAAGAAAATCTAAAGGAACTTTATGATTCCTTAAATCTTGCAATGACTTTCCGAGATTTTTTATTTATTCAAAACTATTATGCCAGTGAGGAAAAAAGAGATCCATCCATGACGGAAATTCGAGTTCTTGATACCTACTGGTCCGATCATTGCCGTCATACTACCTTCCTCACAGAGTTAAAAAACATTGAGTTTGAAGAAGGATTTTATACGAAGCCAATAAAAGAAGCTTATGAAGCTTATTTAACCGATCGTGAAAAGCTTTATCAGGGAAGATCTGATAAATATGTATCTTTAATGGATGTTGCCTTATTGGCGATGAAAAAGTTAAAAGCAGAAGGCAAACTAGAGGACATGGAAGTATCCGATGAGATCAATGCATGCTCCATTATTGTGCCGGTAACCATAGATGGAAAAACAGAGGAATGGTTAGTTTTCTTTAAAAATGAGACCCACAACCATCCCACGGAAATAGAGCCTTTTGGTGGTGCAGCCACTTGTCTGGGTGGTGCTATCCGCGATCCGCTGTCAGGAAGAGGATATGTATATCAGGCAATGAGAGTAACTGGTGCAGGCGATCCAACAGTTCCTGTAAAGGATACGTTAACTGGTAAGCTGGCACAGAGAAAAATATGTACTGGGGCAGCCTCGGGATATAGCTCCTATGGAAATCAAATTGGTCTTGCAACCGGACTTGTGGATGAGATTTATCATCCGAACTATGTGGCAAAGAGAATGGAAATTGGAGCTGTTATGGGTGCAGCCCCTAGAAAAAATGTGATACGTGAGAATTCAGACCCTGGAGATATCATTATTCTTATGGGTGGACGTACCGGACGTGATGGTTGCGGCGGTGCAACAGGTTCTTCCAAGAGCCATACGACAGATTCCATTCATACTTGTGGCGCAGAGGTGCAGAAGGGTAATGCACCAACCGAGCGTAAGTTACAGAGATTATTTCGAAGAGAAGAAGTCAGCCGCTTAATTAAAAAATGCAATGACTTTGGTGCAGGCGGTGTATCAGTTGCTATCGGAGAGTTGGCAGCAGGACTTAGAATAGATTTGGATAGAGTACCAAAGAAATATGCTGGTCTTGATGGTACAGAGCTTGCAATCTCTGAATCACAGGAAAGAATGGCAATTGTGGTTGATCCAAAAGATGTGGACGCACTTCTTTCCTTTGCACAGGAAGAAAACCTGGAGGCTGTCGTTGTTGCAGAGGTTACGGAAGCTCCAAGGCTTATTATGAATTGGAGAGGACAGGAAATCGTTAATATCTCCAGAGCTTTTCTGGATACCAACGGGGCGCATCAAGAAGCAGATGCTTATGTAAACATACCAAACCAAGCAGATAATTACCTTGAAAAAGGAACCATTAAGATTACAGAAAATGTGAAAGAAACTTGGCTGCAGGCTTTGTCCAACCTTAATGTATGTGCTAAAAAAGGTCTTGTTGAAATGTTTGACAGTTCCATTGGTGCATCCACTGTTACAATGCCTTTTGGTGGAAAATATCAGTTGTCACCGATTCAGACTATGACAGCTAAACTACCTGTACTTGAGGGTGAATGTGATACGGTATCTATGATGAGTTATGGGTTTGACCCATACTTGTCCAGCTGGTCACCCTTCCATGGATCTATTTATTCTGTTCTTTCTTCCGTGGCAAAGATTGTAGCAGCAGGTGGAGACTATAGTAAAATAAGATTTACGTTCCAGGAATTCTTTCAAAAATTGGGCGATAACCCGAATCGTTGGGGGCAACCTTTTGCGGCATTGTTAGGTGCCTATGATGCACAGATTAAGCTCGGACTTCCTTCCATTGGCGGTAAGGATAGTATGTCAGGAAGTTTTGATCAAATTGATGTACCTCCGACGTTGGTATCTTTTGCAGTAGATATTGCAAAGAATCAGGATATCGTTACAACAGAATTAAAGAAGGCAGATAATGTTCTTGTTCGATTTTATATAAAGAAGAATGAATATGGCTTACCAGAGTATGAGCAGGTAAAAAACCTTTATGAAAAGATTACGAATATAATGAGAAAAGGTCAGATTGTATCTGCATTTGCTCTTGGTATTGGCGGTGTGGCAGAAGCAATTAGTAAAATGGCTTTTGGTAATAAACTCGGTGTAAGGTTATCTATAGATATCGCCAAAGAAGAGCTGTTTTTACCGTCTTATGGTGCTATCGTTGCTGAGTTATCAAAGACGGAAGCTGATATACTTAGTGAAGTAGGATTTAGCTCTGAGGAATTCAAAGTGATTGGTACAATCACAGAGGAACAGACCTTTGTATATGGTGATACTACTATAACAATTGAGGAAGCCCTTAGTGCTTGGATGGGAACTCTTGAAAAGGTTTATCCAACTCGTACTGAGATAGAGCCTGTTGAAATAGAAAGCAAGTTATTTGACGCAAAGAAAATCTACGTATCCAAGAATAAGGTGGCTAAGCCTAAAGTATTCATACCGGTATTCCCTGGAACAAATTGCGAATATGATGCATTAAAGGCATTTGAAAATGCTGGAGCAGAGGTTGAAACCTGTGTATTCAAAAATCTTTCTGCAGATAATATACTTACCTCCGTGGAAGCATTTACTAAGGGAATTCAATCAGCGCAGATATTAATGTTCCCTGGTGGATTTTCTGCCGGTGATGAACCGGATGGATCAGGTAAATTTATTGCAACAGCATTTCGAAATGAAAAGATAAAGGATTCAGTAACTGACTTACTGAATCATAGAGATGGACTTGTTCTTGGTATTTGCAATGGCTTTCAAGCTCTTATTAAACTTGGATTGGTGCCTTATGGAGAAATCACCCCGCAAAAGGAGGATTCGCCAACCCTTGCTATGAACCGCATTGGACGTCATATCTCCAAGTCTGTCTATACAAAGGTAGTTACGAATAAAT
>JAFACO010000166.1 GCA_023425485.1 Bacillota bacterium | reverse complement strand
TTCCATTTGCAGTTTTAAAAACGGTTTCTTTGTCAGTGATATCAATCTGATAACCATCAACAAATGTGTCAAAGTGAAAAATCTTTGTGATTCCATCTTTTTTCGCCTGTGCATTAATTGCACTGATTGCTGCTTGGCTTGATGAATTGTTAGGACTTGCAAATACGATGTAGTAATTACCCTTGCTGCTTAAGATATCCAGCAGACGTTCTTGCGTTACTGTTTCAAATACATGACCTGAAGATACATTGTAGTACGAATCTGCGATATAATCTCCGGTAGTTCCCCCCTTAACCTTACTCCAGGGATAAGCTCCAGAATATTGTGAAGCTGCTGAAGCGGTTACATCAAATAACGTGGTAAGCACGAGAGCCAAAGCAATAATTCCCACGGTAGCTCTTTTTAAAACTGATTTCATAGATTATCCTCCCTAAAAACATTATGTTGATTCATTCACATGCACATATTTCATTTCTGCTTACTTTTCTTTTCTGCCACAGCCATTTATCGCACTGTGTCAGTTCATTACTTCGTATGTAAAAGTGTTTTACACCAAATCATATGTTGCATATATCATTAATATGTATTATATGTTAGATATGTTACCAAGGGTAGCCATAAATGTCAATCATTAATTGTATCTCTTTTCAAAATTTTATTATATAAGTTTTAAACGGTTGTTCAGCTAAGTGTATTCACGTAAACACATTAAAATATAAACCACTAAAGCTTTAATATCCACAAACCTTAAAACAAAAGTGTTAATAAAGCATACCCTTTTGGCCCTAAACAAATACTAAATTAATAAACACCTGGCAATTTACCTTGATTTATAGACCTTATTGAAATCTAGTGATACAATAGAAACGAAATACGGCACATACAATTTAACTTGGATGTTCTGTAACAAACAAAACACTATTAGAAAGTAGCAGCTATAAATGGAAACAGTAAACCTTATTGAATTAATAAAGAAAAACCCCTATGCCCTTGCATCAATTCCTAATCCTACCGAGGAGATGAAATTAATCGCGGTTCAAAAAAATGGATTGTTGCTGGAATATATTGATAATCCAACCACAGAAATGCAGGAAATCGCTTTAGACAATAATGCTCATGCAATTAAATATATAAAATCCCCCACTGAGGCAATGATGATAAAAGCAATTAATGCTGGTTGGGTTAACTTGCAATATCTGAAAGCTCCAACGGATGAAGTAATTCGATTAGCGATTAAGCAGGCAGGCTGGGCAATTAAATATGTAGAGAACCCAAGCGAAGAATTACAATTACTTGCTGTAAGAAAACATTATGATGCTATAAAATTTATAAAAGCTCCTAGTGAGAAGGTGCAAGAAGAGGCTGTTACAATTAATTCTGAAGCAATCAGATTAATATCCTCCCCTTCCTTTAAGGCAGAGTTAATTGCAGTCCTTCATAATGAAGAGTCAATTAAATTCGTCGATATTAAAGATAAGAACAGGCTATTTTCTTTTCTTAGAACAAACATACTAATTCTTAAATACATTAAAAAAAGCATTACAAAAGATGAGCTGGAAGTCACTCTTAAAGAAGTATTATCCTCGGAGGATGTTGAGGAAAAATATGTCCGGGACTTTTTAAATCTTAGTATCACGGATTGCACTATTATTAATCAGATAGACAAGCTATCCTTTATTTATAAACATGGCAGTAAAAAAGCCAAGAAAATAACCGTAGACGAAAAACTGAAATTACGATAGAAGTAATATGCCTGTTACCCATACTATCAGGCAAAGAGAAAGGCATGGTTAATTATGAATTTTACAGATACCTTACAAAGTGTTGACTTAGTCCTAGCCACTGGTGAAGTACCACTAATCATCGGTGAAAGCGGAATAGGTAAAACAGCTTTAGCAAAGGAAATAGCAAAAGAAAATAACTGGAGCTTAATTGTGATTGACGGTAATCTCCTAAAAGAAGGGGAAATTGGCGGTCTCCCAACGGTAGAATCCTACTTTGAGGTAAACAATTCAGGTATTAGAACAGAAAGAAAGACTACTGTATATGCAGTTCACAACAAGCTAAGACAAATTGACGAAGAGATTTTAAAAGGCAACACCGTTCTTTTATTTATTGATGAACTTAACCGTTGTGAGCATACCGTACAACAGGAACTAATGAATCTTATCTTAAACCGTGAGATTAATGGTTATCAGTTACCTGCAAGCGTAAAAATACTTGCTGCTATGAATCCCTCCAGTAAATATGGTGGTGATTTTAATTATCAGGTGGTGGATATGGATGCCGCCCAGGAGAACAGATTTGTCTGGCTCTTTATGGAACCAGATTACCTGCAATGGTTAGCTTGGGCCATGGATGCCGGTCTTGAGCAGAAAATAATCGAGTTCATTGCAACCTATCCGGAATACTTACATAAGACCGAAGAAGATGGTGTAAGTGCTACCCCTAGAAGTTATGAACGTATTTCCAAAACCTATACAACTTATAAGGATAGGAAGGACTCCATTCCAAGGTCGGTTTTTCTTAATGTGCTAAAAGGCAATGTTGGAAAGCTTATTGCAGAAGAGTTACTTAGCTTTATGGATGCCGATCACAGTCCTCTATTATCGTTTGATGATATATTTAATGGAGACTTTTCAGAACCTGTCATTACCAGATTACAAAGAGAAACGCATACTAGACTCTACCTTACTGCTAAGAACCTTCTAAAAACTTTAAATTTCCGTTTAAAACAAGATTCCCAGGAAGCTGAATATTTTATCAATAGACTTCTGGAATTTTTAAAAGTATATCCAGTGGACTTAAGAATTGGCGTTATGAAGGACATTAAAAATAATTACAATGAAATATATAAATACACTATAGAAAATGAGGTATTTGTGGAATTGTTTTTTGAATCCTTTGGTTTGGGTAGGTGATGTAATATGGAAATAAATTTTGAACGTCAGAAAGAAGCATTACTTGTACAGACAAAAAGGCTAAAAAACACTTTTAATAAGGCAAGCCATTTAGCTTCAAAGTTTATAGTAACCATGCCAGAGGATTTTGAAAATGAGTTCTTCTCCCTTGTAGATAAAGTCAATTTAAGATTGATGGACGACAAAGATAATTTCTATGGATATTTTATGTTCCAGATGGGAAAAGAGTTAAGCTTTAATATCAATAGCCCAACTGCTATTAATTTTAAAGGGGCACAGTATGTCATATATTTTAATCCTCTTCTTTTTCTAGACCTTAATCTAGAACAAATGGAGACCTGTATCAAGCATGAAATCCTTCATATCCTTTCCATGCATTTCATTAGAGCAAAGTCTCTTAAGGGAACCTACCATCCCCTGGTAATTAATATTGCGATGGACATTGTCGTTAATAAGTACTTAGATAATCTGCCACCCTATGCCATAACAGTAGAAGGTGTTAATAAACAGTACCATCTAAATCTCGAGCCCTTTGCTCCTTTTGAATATTATGTAGATAAGCTTCAAGCTGTCCTTCCCCTAATGGAAATGGATGATAGCTCTACAGATGAGGATACTTCCAAGGATGCTCTAGCTACTGATTTTAATGTGCGTCAAACTCATGATATTTGGGATGAGTCCAGTGATATTGATGAGAAAACCCTTCAGGAGTTCACAAAAAAGGCCACTAGCTTGTCCGAGAAAGGTGAACTTACCTCTTATATAAAGAATATAATATCAGCTCTCAAAAACAGGAATAGCGAGTTACCTTGGAATCTCTATCTTCAGCGGCTAATGGGGACAGTGGAAAGCAATAAGAAAAAGACGATTACGAGAAGAAGTCGAAGACAACCCGAACGTTTGGATTTAAGAGGCGAGCTTAGAAGTCATAAGGCTAAGGTTGTGGTTGCTATCGATATTAGTGGCAGCATTAGCAAGGAAGAATTTCATCAAGCTTTGAAAGAAGTCCTTGCTATTGTCAAAAACTACAATAATGAAATTACGATTCTTGAATGTGACAACGAAATCCGTCGCGAGTATACAGTAAAAACCTTCAAAGATATAAAAGATAGAATTAGTACCAAAGGAAGTACAAAATTTAACCCGGTCTTTGAGTATGCCAATCAGAAGAAAGTTAATTTATTAGTGTATTTCACAGATGGCAAGGGGGAAGACCATTTAAAGATTGTTCCGAGAGGCTATCAGATACTGTGGGTAATCACAGGAAAAGGCGAGCAGCTTTCACTGAAGGAGCCCTATGGAATTGTAAAAAGACTTAGTAACGTGGAAATTAAAGATACTATATTAGATTCTCTTGATGTCAAGAGCGGTGGCTTTTCGATGCAGTTTCAAGAACGCAATGTTTAAAAACACTTTTATTACTCAAACTAATTATAGGGGCTGTTGTTACAGCCCTTTTTCTATATCATATTTCAAATTAGTTTAATAAATTACGACTATTCACAGCATAATTTGGACATAACTTATGCATGAGTAGAAACATGCCAATTATCACCTGCATTGGCGACTAATACAATTATAGTAACCATTAGGAGGAAGTTATGCAAAATCAAATGTTCTGTTATCAATGCGAGCAGACTGCCGGAGGAAAGGGTTGTACTCAAAGAGGCGTCTGCGGTAAAACCCCCGTAATTGCTGCCCTTCAAGACTTACTTGTCTATCAAGCAAAAGGCATTGCTTTATATGGTAATGAGCTCTTAAAAAGAAATCAGAGTGTTTCAGAGAATTATGTTAGGTTTATCGAAGATGCACTTTTTACTACCCTGACAAATGTAAACTTTAACGAAGAACAGCATATGGCAATGCTTAGACAATCCCAAAAACTTAAGGATGAAATTAGAGCCAAAGCTAAGAAAAATCTTACCGCTCCTGAAGCAACATATGAGCTGGGCAAAAGCAGAGAAGAAATCTTGGAAGATGCCAGAAGGGCTGGTATTATGTTTGACCAGTCTTTGGACGAGGATATTCGCTCCGTCAGAGAGACCATCAAATATGGTCTGAAAGGTATGGCTGCCTATACTCATCAGGCAAGGGCTATTGATTACTCCGACCCTGATGTAGATCATTTTTATATCAAAGCCTTAGCGGCAATCGCTGATGAATCCACAAGCTTCGAAGACTTAGTTACTCTGATGCTTGAAACTGGCAAAATGGCAGTTGGCTCTATGGCAATTCTTGATAAAGCCAATAACGAACATTTTACAAGTCCCTTCCCTCATACAGTTAATATTAGAAGAAAAAAAGGTCCCTTCATTGTAGTGTCAGGACATGATTTATATGATTTGGAATTATTACTGGAACAAACAGAAGGAACAGGCGTTAATATCTATACCCATGGTGAAATGCTTCCTTCCCATGGATATGAAGCTTTAAAGAAATATCCTCACTTAGTTGGAAACTTTGGTACTGCCTGGCAGAATCAACAAAAGGAATTCGACAATCTGCCTGGATGTATTTTAATGACCACCAATTGCCTTATGACTCCCCACGATTCCTATAAGGATCGTTTATTCACAACCAGTGTTGTCGGCTTTGATGATATTGCTCATATCCATAGAAATAAAGACAACACTAAGGACTTTAGCTCCATGATAGAAAAGGCGATAGAACTTGGTGGATTTGAAGAAGATGAAATCCCAAAAGAGATTATGGTCGGCTTTGGTCATAAAGCAGTTTTAAGTAATGCCGAAGCAATCATTACGGCTGTTAAGAATGGTGACATAAGACGTTTCTTCTTAATTGGTGGTTGTGACGG
>JAFACO010000122.1 GCA_023425485.1 Bacillota bacterium | reverse complement strand
GCACTTGGCTGATAATCATTCCAGCTAGCTTGCTCATTGGAGTTCCTACTGCTTTCAAAGTTCCAAACTGTGGCAGCTTCTGTATTGTAATGACAAAGAAAAACACACCTAAAATAGCAGCAGAAATAACTAATAGTACCCAAAGAATCATATTAATGGACATCTGTTCCTGAGAGTGACCAGGTATTTTTGATATAATCTCATTCTTGCTTAAGAGATTGAAACTGTCATCATTTAATACATTGGAGGATATTTTTGTATCCTTAATTGCAATTGCATTATATGGAATCGTGTCACTATGAAGCATTTCGCTTCTTATAGACTGATAGGTTGCTAAGGTCATTACCCCCACAGGTGAATGAGCATAACTTTGATTTTTAGTAAAACCAATTACGGTTAACTCTGTATCCGTAGCGGCATCTTTAATAACATCACCAACAGCAATTCCCTCATCTTCAAAGGAAACGTTTAGCAGTATTTCGTTGTCCTTTAATGAACTGGCACCATCAATGGTACTGACAATAAAGCTATTTGTGTCAACCGCAAGATAGGTACAGTCAATTTTAGTTGCATCCTCCAAGGTACGAATGGAAGTACGCAGGATATTAAAGGCAGTTGCTTCTTGAAAATTAGTTTTCAATACAGCATATTCATCCGCACTTATTTCGGAACGATTAATTATTTGATCGGAATCTGCTGCAACAATATAATAATTTGCGGCATTTCCTTTAATTGTGGCGCTTGTAGCGTTTGACAAACCATTTGCAAGACCACCCAAAAACAACACCATAAACGTAAGTAATACGGTGATACCTATAATAAGACCGTATTTTAACTTATAAAACCGTAATTCCTTCCAAGCTAAAAACATATCAAATCTCCATTTTCTTATTTTTTTGTGTAAATTTACCTTCACTCTGATTTTCGTATCTGGTATAATTATAGCACTTGGTAATGACTTGTATCAAGTACGCAGAAATAGGAAAGTAGGTAAGAAAAAGATGAGTGCTTTAGCAAATCAGGTATGTAAGCAAAATTGCCCTTGTACAGAACTTTGCCCATTAAAAGCAGCCTTAGATTTAATCGGAGGAAAGTGGAAAATCCTTATATTATGCTCCTTAAATCAGGATGGGTCTACTAGATATAACGAGTTAAAACGTAAAATTAAAGGAGTGACCAATACAATGCTTGCAAGCTCTTTGAAAGAGTTGGAGGATGCAGGGTTAATTGTTCGTGTACAATATACGGAAATGCCTGTCCGCGTGGAGTATTCTCTGACGGAGGCCTGTGTGGATTTGATGCCTATTTTAAATCAACTTGCTATGTGGGGTGTTAAAATGATGACTGCCAGAGGTGATTTTGATATGCAAAAAGCAAGTGAGACAAACATATAAAAAACATTAGGTAGAATAATAAAAAGTTGGGCAGAAATTAAAAATTAGCAATATTAATCCTCAATAGGAGAAAAATAACTTGTTTGGCTGCTTATTGCTTTGGTGGTAAGTAAATGAAAAAAATTTATTAAATATTTGAAACCATGGAATAAATTACTTCGTCTAATTGACGAGTGAAGATAATTATAAATAGCAATCAACTGCAAATCAGAACAGCTATTATAATTGATTTTTACAATTAATTATTTATTATGACAAGTGAAGCGACTTGTTGATTCATCTTGTTTTAGCTGTTACCAAAAAGTTTAAGAGAGGAGATTTTATTATGAGAAAGTTATTAGCAATGGTATTAAGTGGTGTTCTTCTTTTATCTTCAATACCAGTTTATAGTTTAGCGTCTGAAACTGTCGCTGAAACACCAAGTGCAGCAGCTTCCTCGGATGTGGCTGTTACTTCAATAGTAAAGGGAGAACCAACCGGTACAAGTGGTTCCAGTAAGTTAGAGCCTACTTCTGCACAGTTGGAGGCTGCGATAAAAGCAATTAAGAAAAAGATTACAATACCAAAGTCATATTCGGAGTTTTCCTACAATTTTTATGACGGCGGTGGTTCTTATGCCGAAGGTATTTGGAATTTAACCTGGAGAAACTCAAGTGGTTCTTCTTATATTCAGGTTAATTGTGATGAAAAATATCGTATCACTTATTTTAGTCAGTATGATCCAAAAATCAATACGACAGGTGTTGCAAAGTATTTACAGACGGAACTTAAACCCATAGCTCTGGATTTCATAACAGCAATTGCTCCTGAGACGAACTATAATTTAGAGTTTGTTTCTAGCAACTATGAAGGAGTTTATAGTGGAAATTATGTTTTCTACTTCCAAAGAAGAGTCAATGATGTTCCCTTCCCAGACAACGCGGTCAGTGTATCAGTTAATAGCATAACCGGTAAAGTAACAGCTGCTACACTTAATTGGAATTATAGCGCATCAATTCCTGATTCAAAGGTTAAGTTGACAAAAGAGGAAGCAATAAAGTTAATTAAGAAAAATATGAATATGAGATTGGTGTATAGATCCAATTACTATTACACCTATGATAAGATCGGAAATCCTACTTCAAATGTGAAAGCATATTTGGTATATGAACCGACACAAAGTTATATTTCAATTGATGCCAAGACTGGAGAGGTTTACTTGTCCAGAAGTGAATGGGTTGAAACCCCCATGGATGATGCAAAAACAGAAAGTGCGGCAAGTTCTTCATTAGATGCTGGTACAGGGAGTACAGCCTTGACCGATGCGGAAATTGCTAAAATATCAGAGTTGAGCAAGCTTATTACAAAGGCAAAAGCAATTGAAATTGTTACTAGCAATTCTTCACTCTATTTAGATAAAAATCTTAAGTCCTATACAGCTTCATTAAGTAAAGTAGAAGATTCCAAAAACAAGACCAGTTATGTGTGGAATGTTAATCTTAATGATCCTAGAGAAGTGAAAGAAAATGACACTTATAGAGCATATGCCTATGCAAGCGTTGATGCGCAAACTGGAAATATCTTATCCTTTAGTGCTTCCATGAATAGCTATTATGATGAAAAGAATAATACCTGGACAGAGGTTAAGATTAATTATAGTAAGGAACAGTCTAAGGCTATACTTGAAAACTTCTTAAAGACTCAGATGAAGGACCGCTTCTCGAAATCTGTTTTAGCCGGAGAGTATGATGGGTATTTAGCATACTATCTGAAAGAGGTTCCAGTATATGGCGGATACAGTTTCCAGTATAATCGTACCAACGAAGGCATTGAATATCCATATAATAATATTAGTGGTGCTGTTGATGGAGTAACTGGCAAGATATATTCCTTTGGTTCCTACTGGAATGATGAAGTTGTCTTCGAATCACCGAAGAATGTAATTTCCGCTGATAAAGCTATGGATTATTATTTAAGCAATGATGGCTTTGGATTAAAATATGAGCTTAATACTATTAATAAACATAACACTAGCTATGGAGAAAATGACAGTTATTATGATAGTGCTCAGGCATATACTGTAGAATATGAAGTGCGTTTGGTATATCGCCCTGATGTAGAACCATATTTTATTTCTCCATTTACCGGAGAACAGTTAAACTATAGTGGAGAAGTATATAAAAAGAGTCAATCTTACTCGTATAAGGATATTTCTTTCTCAGAGAAAAAGAACAGGAATATACTTTTACTGGCAGATATGAATATTGGTTTTGAGGGAGAGAAGTTCCTTCCAAATCAGAAAATCACAAGAGGTGAATTTGAAAGCTTATTGCAAAAAGTTAGTTATGGCTATCAAAGTACTACTGATACCGATAGCAACTCAAAGGTGATCTTAACTAGAGAAGTATTGGCTAATATTTTAATTAAGCGTCTAGGTTTAGAAAAGGTTTCAAAACTAAAAGGTATTTATGCAACTGGTTATCTGGATGAAGCAAAGATATCTTCTGGTTACCTTGGATCTGTTGCTCTTGCAAAGGGACTTGGAC
>JAFACO010000486.1 GCA_023425485.1 Bacillota bacterium | reverse complement strand
CTATAAGAGCTTGAATGAAGCAATTCTTGCTTATGAGAACGGCGCAATTTCTCTTCATGAAATGATTAGAGTTAGAAGATCCGGCATTAATAACCAAGGTGTAGAAGAAATCAGAGCGGTTGAATCTACCTTAGGACGTTTCATTTTTAATGAAATCATTCCACAGGATTTAGGATTTATTGATCGTTCCTTAGATGAAAACTTCTTAAAACTTGAAATCAACTTCTTAGTTGGTAAGAAACAGTTAAAGCCAATCCTGGAAAAATGTATTAACATCCATGGTGCAACGAAGACTGCAGAAATCCTTGATGCAGTTAAGTCCCTTGGTTATAAATATTCCACTCGTGCAGCTATGACAGTTTCTATTTCTGATATGAAAGTACCAGAAGAGAAGAAACAGATTATGGCAGAAGCAGAAGCTACCATTGAAGATATTGCGAAAGAGTACAGACGCGGTAGAATGACTGAAGAGGAAAGGTACTCTGCAGTTATTGATACCTGGAAGGAAGCAGATAAGATTCTTACTGATAAACTTCTTGGTGGTCTTGATAAATTTAATAACATTAAGATGATGTCCGACTCCGGTGCCCGTGGTTCCGATAAGCAGATTAAACAGCTTGCCGGTATGCGTGGTTTGATGGCGGATACTACTGGTAAAACAATCGAATTACCTATTAAGTCCAACCTTCGTGAAGGTCTTGACGTATTGGAGTACTTTATCTCTGCGCATGGTGCTCGTAAAGGTCTTTCCGATACAGCGCTTCGTACCGCTGACTCCGGTTACCTGACTCGTCGTCTTGTTGACGTTTCACAGGATTTAATTATTCGTGAAGTAGATTGTTGTGAAGGTCATGAGATTCCAGGAATGGTAATTGAAGCATTCATGGATGGAAAAGAAATGATCGAGAGCTTGGAAGAAAGAATCACAGGAAGATATTCCTGCGAATCTATCTATGATACGGATGGCAGCATGATCGTTAAGGCAAATCATATGATTACACCGAAACGTGCAGCAAAAATCATTTCAACTGGAGTTGAAAAGGTTAAAATTCGTACAATTTTATCCTGTAAATCACATATCGGTGTTTGTGCAAAATGTTATGGTGCAAACATGGCAACTGGCGAGGCAGTACAGGTTGGTGAAGCTGTTGGTATTATCGCAGCACAGTCCATCGGTGAGCCTGGTACACAGCTTACCATGCGTACCTTCCATACCGGTGGTGTTGCGGGAGACGATATCACACAAGGTCTTCCTCGTGTTGAAGAGTTATTTGAAGCAAGAAAGCCAAAGGGACTTGCAATTATTGCAGAGTTCGGTGGCGTAGTTACAATAAAGGATACAAAGAAGAAACGTGAAGTTATTGTTACCAATAATGAAACGATGGAAGCAAAAGCATACTTAATTCCTTATGGTTTCCGTATTAAGGTTTCCGATGGTGATGTGCTTGAAGCTGGTGATGAATTAACCGAAGGTAGCGTTAATCCTCATGATATCTTAAGAATTAAGGGAATTCGTGCTGTACAGGATTATATGATCCAGGAAGTACAGAGAGTTTACCGTCTGCAAGGTGTTGAGATTAACGATAAGCATATCGAGGTTATCGTTCGTCAGATGTTAAAGAAGATTAGAATTGAGACCAACGGAGATACAAGTTTCTTACCAGGGACTTTAGTAGATACTTTGGAATATGATGATGAGAATGCAAGATTACTTGCAGAAGGTTTAGAGCCAGCAGATGGTAAGCAGGTAATGCTTGGTATCACTAAGGCATCCCTTGCAACAAACTCCTTCTTATCAGCAGCTTCCTTCCAGGAGACTACAAAGGTTCTTACGGAAGCAGCAATCAAAGGTAAAGTCGATCCATTAATTGGTCTTAAGGAAAATGTTATTATCGGTAAGTTAATACCAGCTGGTACTGGTATGAAGAGATACCGTTCTGTAAAACTTGATACTGATACACCTGAGGAGTATACTCTTTCTGAAGAACTTGAAGGTGAAGGCAGCTATTTTGAGGAATACGACAGCTTTGAATTCTCCAATGAGGATTTTGATGAAGAGTCCTTATACGAGGAAGATTATGATGACGAAGGTTCTCTTGATGCTGAAGATGGAATAGCAGATGTCGTTTATGATGAGGATAAGTACAAAACTCATGATATGGACGATTTAGATGATGCAGATGATTCTCGTGTTGCCTATGGAGCAAATGCTCATAACGATGGTGATTGGACGGAAGCGAAGTTTAATCTAAAAGGTATTTCCGAGGATGATTACAGCGACGAAGACTAGAGTTAAAAATAAGAAATAACAATAAGCGGGCTCGAAAACGTTGGTTTTCGAGCCTGCTTTTTAATATCATAGGAAACTTCTTTGAGTTTCCTATGATATTAAAGCCCTCCGGACCAAGGATGCACAGCCTACGCGCACGGAATAAAAGCGTTACATCAAAAGCATTCGAATGCGAGAGTATGCAATGCACACTTATGTTCTCAATACTAAAACCTGCACATTGTTCAAATAGGGGGTTGATTTTCAAAATAAAGTTAGGTATTATAAAGCTAAATGTTTTGATGGAGATAAATATACAACTCCAACAATTCTGTCTTAGGATATTGTCATTATTTTAGATTTTTTGTTTTAAAACAGCAATCATAATAATCTCATAGGACAGAGTGCAGCGATTGGATAATATTATAGTGCAATAGAAAGAATGAGGATTAAGAGTATGGATTTTTTAAAGAAATATGAGGAATGGACAACAAACCCATACTTTGATGAAGCCACTAGAGAAGAACTTGTGGCACTCAAAGAAAATGAAACAGAGGTAAAAGAACGTTTTTATCGTGATTTGGAATTTGGTACCGGTGGACTTAGAGGCATCCTAGGTGCAGGTGTTAATCGTATGAACCTCTATACAGTTAGAAGAGCAACACAAGGTTTGGCTAATACAATTCTAAAAGAAGCTAGGGAAAATAAAGGTGTAGCTATTGCTTACGATTCCAGAAGAATGTCTCCTGAATTTGCACTAGATTCTGCTCTTTGTTTAGCTGCAAACGGTATCCATGCATATTTATTTGAAAGTCTTCGTCCAACTCCTGAATTGTCCTATGCAGTGAGAGAATTAGGCTGTATGGCAGGTATCGTAATTACAGCAAGCCATAACCCTGCTGAATATAACGGATATAAAGTATATTGGGAAGATGGCGCACAGGTTACTTATCCTAAGGATGAAGAGATCATTAATGAAGTAAAGTCCATTCATGATTTTGCTGAAGCAAAAACAATGAGTAAAGAAGATGCACTTGCAAAAGGGCTCCTTACCATTATTGGCAAAGAAATTGATGATAAGTACATTGCAGAACTCAAAAAATTGGTAGTAAACCCAATCAATGAGGAAAGCAAGAAGATGAAGATTGTTTACACTCCTTTGCATGGAACTGGGAACCTTCCAGTTAGAAGAATCTTAGATGAGCTTGGCTTTGAAGATGTATTAGTAGTTCCAGAGCAGGAGTTACCTGATTCTGAATTTTCCACAGTCGGTTATCCTAACCCAGAAGATCCAAAGGTATTTGCGCTTGCCAAAAAGTTAGCAAATGAAGTTGGTGCAGATTTAATACTTGCTACAGATCCAGATGCAGATCGTCTTGGGATTATGGTAAAGGATGATAAAGGCGAATTTGTTTTATTCAACGGTAATATGACAGGTGCCTTAATTGCAGAGTATCAATTTTCTCAAAAAGCAGAAAAAGGTACATTACCAAGCAATGCAGCTTTAATCAAAACAATAGTAACTGGAAACATGTCCGACATGATTGCAGAGCACTATAATGCAAGATTAATTGAAGTATTAACTGGGTTTAAATACATCGGTGAACAAATTCGTTTATTTGAAGAAACAGGTTCTAATGAGTATATCTTTGGATATGAAGAGAGTTATGGTTGTTTAGTTGGTACTCATTCCAGAGATAAGGATGCTATTGTAGCAGTTATGTGTCTTTGTGAAGCTGCAGCATACTATAAGTCAAAGGGTATTTCTTTATATCAGCAAATGAATAATATCTATGAAAAGTATGGATATTTCAAAGAAGACCTTGTATCTGTAACTTTAAAGGGTATTACTGGTATGGAGAGAATTAAAGAGATTATGAACAGCTATCGTGAGAATCCACCGGTTGCAGTTGGAGACTATAAAGTTCTTAAAATAAGAGACTATCAGGAGAATACAATTACTGATATTGAAAGCAAAGAAGTAACAGCTACAGGATTACCAAAGTCCGATGTTCTTTACTTTGATTTAAATGATAACGCATGGTGTGCTGTCAGACCTTCCGGTACCGAGCCTAAGATTAAATTCTATTTTGGTGTTAAGGGAACAGATGCTAAGGATGCTGAAGCGAAGTTGACAAAACTGATGAACGATGAGGTTTTCAAGGTAAGCTAAGAAAATAGGCGTATATTATTAACAAGTGAAACAACAAGTCGTTTCACTTGTCATGAATAGGAAAGAAGGATTATGAAGTCATAATCCTTCTTTCCTATTCAAATTATACCAATTTTATATAAATCATTTCATTAACTGTGAAAAATCTGAATACTACAAATCCTTCAATTAACTACCATTTATTTTGATGAATTCTGTCCTTAGCATCAAATTCGTGCTGATTATTAATAATAGCATTATCAGCAGGATATCCCAATGCGATATAACAGGGCATGACGTAATTGTCCGGATGTCCGATGGCTTCCTTTAGATATTTGGTTTCCTTATCAAAAGGAATTCGAAAAGAAGAGCCTAAACCCTCTGCTGCTGCAGCAAGAAAAATATTCTCAATACAACACCAAATAGAAGCAAAACCATTTAGAGCACTCAGTGATTTTGATTTTAATATGGGGCTATCCTGACGATAAAAGGGTAGAATTAAACATCCTGAATGATACAGCATGGAATACTGTTTCGGTACACCATCCATATACATCTCTCTTTGACAGGGATTGTTTAATTGAGAGCTTTCAAGAAAGCTTTCTACCTGTTTTTTTGTTATCTTCTTTGGAATCATACTGATAATCCTGGCCTTTTCAACAGGATCGGTGATTACAACAAATTCCCAATTTCTCATATGGTCATTTGTCGGTGCCTTTAGACCAGCATTCAAGATCCTATGGATTACCTCCATGGGAATTTCGATGTCTTTCAGGTCACGAATAGTACGCCTTTTATTAATTACAGAATAAAAATCCATATATAGTACCCCCTTCATAATATGGGATATTATACCATAAACAGCCGGATAAAGCAAACAAATGTTTGTTTTATCCGGCTGTAAGCATTTACATAAATGATGAAACCAGTCATCTATAAATAAATCAATATAGTAATAGGAGTTTTAAACCAGCTTCTGCCCACAATTCGAACAGAAATTAGCTGACTCCGTCTTAGTTCCACAATTCGGGCAGAAATTAGGTTTGGCACTGCTTTGAGAATTGGGAGTTCCACCTTGCTGTTGATTTGTATTAGCATTATTTGACTGATTTACATTCTGCATATTTTGCATCATCTGATTAGCCATATTTATTCCCATCATCATTCCCGCCATATCAGAAGCTGCGCCACCACCTTGCATATTACCGGAGGTCATTCCTTCGGTAAAAGCAATTGACTGATAACGACCGAGATCTCCTACCATGCTATGAGAAGCATTTTTGTTAATCATATTTTGAATTTGTTCTGGATAAGTAAAGCTCATGATGTTAAAGGCTGTAATAGACATACCAGAATCAAAGAGCTGCATATCAAGGTCGGAGCGGATACCTTTGGCTATTTCAAAGGAGTTGACCTGAAGATTGAACATATCCTTGCCTTCTTTACTAATCCATTTCATAAGAAGTTGATCCAGGATAGTAACAATACGAAGTCTTACGTCCTCGATATAATAAGCTTGTTTCACGCCAGCGATTTTATCAATTAATTTTACATAATCGGTTACCTTAAATGTAAAAGTACCATTTGCACGGATTGGCATTCCACCAGGTAATTGTGGAGTTGGGATGTTAATGGCATTCTGTGTACCCCATTTTACAATAAACTCCTTTGTATTTATAAATAATACCTCTGCCCTTACTCCACTGTTGAAACCAAATTTAAAGCCTGAAAGTGTTGAGAGAAATGGAATGATCTGTGATTCGATATCGTAGTCGCCCTCGTCCTTAAAAATACCTTCAAGTTTACCGTTATAAAGAAATACAGCATCCTGACCTGGACGAATAATTAAACGGCTGCCTTTCTTAATCTCATCATTACTCCATTTATAAAAAATCATGTCATCACGAAATTCTTGCCATTCGACTACGTTTGCAAATTGTCTTGAAAATAAACCCATGAAATAACCTCCTTATTTATATTAATTTACATAGCTAAGATACATAGTTAATTTACATTTAATACTACTATTAAATTATTGCTAATTGCTTTTACAGGTATAGTAATTTAGATAAAAACATACAATCCAGTCGCTCTCTTTGCTACGCACGGTTGATCTGTTAATCAATGCATATGATAATCAAATATATGTTTAGAACTTTCCACCACCGGAGCTATGAGATCGACCACCGCCGGATACACCACCACGGAAGCCACCAGCGTTAAAGCCACCACCTCGGTTATTCTGATTATCTTGAGGCTTTCTTACCCGAGTAACTGTTGTTCTAAGATAGATATCGCGTCTACCAATTAATCCCGAGTTATTCTGATCAATATAATTATTGCCACCAGCAGTCATTCGTCCACTAGAATTGTAAGCCATTATGGCGACAGTAATTGCACCAACTAACAACGAAATTCCAAGTAGCACCAAAGGGTTTTCCATTGTTTCGAGAATTTGACTTTTGGTAGAGTTACGATCAGAAGGCCAGGTTGCATCATAATTTGGAGCATCAGGATCATTAGACTGAGGGGTTCCTGCGGTATAATCATGATCGTAATTTAATTCAGAATCATCACTCATATAATCAGCAGCCATCTTTATATAGGTAGCAAAGGCATCATAATAATTACCGTCGGATAAGTCAGGTGTAATTTTATTAATAATAGTACTGATTCGTTTTGAATGAATATAGGTTTCAGCCGACCCAAAGCCTTCAATGAACACATCACGTTCGACCATATCCATTCCCAAGTATACACGATCACCCGCTGGCAGACCATCTTCAAAATCTTCGATATAATTTTCGATATACGGAGCACTGGAATTATCATGTGTTAATATCATTATTTCGATACCAGCTGCATCACCGTAAGTAATGCACAGGTCTTCTAAGTCGTTAAGTTCTGATGTGGATAATAGGTCTGCTTTATCATAAACGTGTTGATAACTTTGATCTGTTTGTGCTGAAACAGGAATGGCTCCGATAAAGAATATAGTTAAACACAAGTACAAGCTGCCTAATAAGCACCGGGAGATTGTTTTGTTCATCAGAAACCACCTCCTAATATAATTCTTATTAATTGTAAGATGATATAGGTTCCAGTTGATACTCCTGTGAACCAAGCTAACATCTTTGCTTTACTCAAGGGTGGTTTACCAACAATTTTTCCTGTCTGGCCATTCATCATAAAGATGTGTTCGGCTTGCCTATAATCATAGCATACCATCCAAACGGGCATTAGAGTATATTCAGCTTTTCGCTTTCTAATATTGATATCCTCCCGATTAATATTAACGGTAGTATACCCATTGATTGTGGAGCGGATGTACTGATTTACATACTTACTAACTCGCTCCTTAATACGAGGTAACATTTGTTCTTCATCGAAATCATATTTCTCTGCAATATAACCAGCAAGATATGGCATTTCAAATTGTTTCAGGTTTTGGTAATTGTAAGGTTCCATTTTGTCCATCATAGAATCTTCCATTTTCTTAGAGGAATCACAAGGAATACGAGAGTAATTCAAATCTACTTTTCTGTAAACATGATACCACTTGGTTTCTGTATATATCCAGTCACCCATGGTATAGGTACGAACTCTGGTACAGGTTGCATCTACCTCGCCTCTGCCATTCATATCATAGAGCCAAAAGGGGACATAAAGACCAGTTATATTTTTGATACGGTCGGCAGTCATAAAGTCAGAGGGGGTTAACAGACCCTTTTTACACCACTTTTTAAAGGCTTCCTGCGCTTGCTCTTTGCTAATAGTAAAGGGAATAACAAGTCCGGGAGCGAGACTTCCGCTAAGTCTGTCGCTTAGTACAACTCCTGCTCCACAGAAGCTGCAGGTGGTTGCAGTGGTTTGTGTATCAGTAATTAAAACTGCACCACAATTGTTGCAGTGATATTCATTGGCTTCATTACCATGAAAGGTAGAGTGTCTGCTGGTTTCATCGGAACCTGAAGAATCAGAATAATCGTACTCAAAACCGGATTCAGCAGCTTTTCTGTCTTCGTCATCCATATCATAGGAAGCATCCCCACCAGAGGAATGTTTGCCTGCCATTTCTTCAATATGGTCCGTACGCCCGCAACTGCCACAGCGAAGCATACCGGACTGGGTATCAAAGGCCATATCGGCCCCGCAATTAGGGCATTTATAATGTACTACTGTTGACATCTTTATATCCTTCCTTTATAGGGTTTACCTGATAACTCTTTTGGAGACTTATATCCATTTCACTTGTCACGAACTGTTAAAATGTCCGCTTAAGAAAGAAGGTTCTTTCCTTGCGGACATTTATCTATGAATCTTAAATGTGTTGAGTGACTTGCATTAACCTATCTTTTGAAAGAATGCTATTTTGTAAGGCTTGCTTTGAGAGCAGCAAGTTCGCTATCAACATCGGCAGCAGAGGAGTATTTTTTGGAAAGATCCTCAATTGTCTGCTCTTTTGAAGAATTGTTTAATGTAGCCATTGCGTTTGCTTTATCAAGTGCCTTATCAGCCATTTCTTCATATCTATGAAAACTTGCGATAGAGTCATTTGCACTGGCAACAGAGGATTCCATCTTGTTGATGCGTTCCTGTGTCTTAGCAACAGCAAGTTTACCTTTGATCATATCCTTGCGTGCTTCCAGTTCGTTGATATCATCGACCAATTTGTCGTGCATCTCGCGCATATGGACTGCATTGGTATGTGCTAAATCATATGCCTCTTGAAGCCCGGTCTGTCTAGCGGTTAAAGTTGCTTTCTGTTCCAGGAATTTGCGGGCATCATCTTCATTGTTTGATTCTAAAGCTTTTATTGCATATGATTGCATCTTGCCAATTTCTTCTACACAATCATCAAGGACTCTCTTAGCACGTTGTTCTTCTGCCATTATGGTAGCAGTTTCTGATTTTACCTTACCTAGATCTGAATTTAAGTTTCTAAGGCACTGATCAATCATTTTTTCTGGGTCTTCTGCTTTATCTAACAGTGCATTAATGTTGCTTGACATAATATCTCTGAATCTTGTTAATATTCCCATTGTGATATCCTCCTATATTATCTTCCCGGCTTACCTTGCAAAAATATTAGTGTTCGAAATCATATCAAAACATTCTGCACTGAGCCGAATTGTTAACTAATTACAGTTACAAGTTTAGTATTTATTTACTCCATCGTCAAGTTAAATTATGGTTAGAATAATTAGAGCAGATTAAAGCAATATTAGAACCATCAATTTTTCGTAAACAGTTTTTAAGGCTGAACTATTACAATTTATCTAAGGGAAATAACGGTTCATGTTGTATTTTTATAGTTCGTGCTTTATAATTAGGTACGAATTCGCTAACGGAATTAGAATAAGGTACTGAATGAATAAAGTACTTAATATAGAAAGAGAGATTAATATGTGGATTGCAAAGGATTGGAAGGATTATGAAGTTATAGATACCTCTAACGGTGAGAAGCTTGAGCGTTGGGGAAATTATATATTGGTACGTCCAGACCCACAGGTAATATGGAATACAGAAAAGCAGCAAAAGGGCTGGAAGAAACCGAATGCACATTATCATAGAAGCTCAAAAGGCGGAGGAGAATGGGAATTCTTTGATTTGCCTAAGCAGTGGGATATTACCTATAAGAATTTGACCTTTCATTTGCAGCCTTTTAGCTTTAAACATACAGGATTATTTCCCGAACAAGCTGTTAACTGGGACTGGTTTTCTGAAAAGATCGCAGCTGTTAAGGATAGACAGATAAAAGTGTTAAATTTGTTTGCTTATACAGGCGGAGCAACGTTGGCAGCAGCGAAAGCTGGTGCTGCAGTGACACATGTGGATGCATCGAAGGGTATGGTTACCTGGGCCAAAGAGAATGCGGAAGCTTCCGGGCTTGGAAATGCACCAATTCGTTATATGGTAGATGATTGCGTTAAATTTGTAGAAAGAGAGATTCGTAGAGGAAATAAATACGATGCGGTAATTATGGACCCCCCTTCTTATGGGCGTGGGCCAAAGGGTGAAACGTGGAAGATTGAAGATAACATTCATCCTTTTGTTCAACTTTGTACACAGGTGTTAACAGAGGAACCACTTTTCTTCCTTTTAAATTCCTATACTACTGGACTGCAGGCAGGTGTTTTAACCTATATGCTTTCGGAGGAATTAGGTAAAAGATTTGGTGGAAAGGTTACAGCTGATGAGATTGGGTTACCTGTGAGTAGCAATGGGCTGGTTCTGCCTTGTGGTGCTTCTGGACGGTGGGAAGCATAAATATAGTGTAACGGAAAGAAGTGCAATAATAAATAAAGATAAGGCTATGTGACAAGTTACATAAGTAATATGTCGCATAGCCTTTTTTATTATCAACTGTATTGACACAGGCTGACTATATATCCTCTTTTAAGTACTTTTTTATTCCGCTTAAGGCATAACCTTTTGCTAGCTCATCTATCGTATGAGCTTTTTCTGGATACATTTTAGATTCGTAGTTCTTAAGAGAGTAACCTTGCTTTAAAACAATAAACTTAGCTATATTAGCCTTTAGTGCTCTTTTTGGACAGTCATAAATACATTTTAGACATAGTAAGCAATTCTTTGAAAAGACAGGACGATGATTACTCATATGTATGTTTTTCGCGGGGCAGCTTTTTGCGCACAATCCACAGCCATTGCAATTATCTTGGACTCTAATATGGAGGGCAAAACTTTTTCCCGCAAAGGGTAGTTTCTCAAACTCCCCGAAAAATGAAATAATACGATTAAGTAGATTGGGTTTAGTTTTTCTAGTGATGCCTAAGAGAAGATCATCCGCAATCCTTTCTACCTTATTTGGAAGGATTTCTAATAAACGATGAGAAAGCTCCTCCGGTGTAGCTATGATAAAGTTTGAAGGCATGACAATCATATGCTCATATACAACAGGATAGCCCTGTTTTTCCAGTCGTTTGATGGTATGAAGCCGACAAGCGGTATTTGGTGTAATATCACCACCGCCTGAGACACTAATTACGACAGCGGCACAAGCGTTTTCCTTAGAGAGCTTACTGATAAAGTGATAAATTGGCTCCGGGGCATTCGCAGCGTAGACAGGATATAGGATAAGAAGTAAATCGCAATCTTTCTGTACATATGGAGTACGAGGACTGATATCACGAAGTGCTACATCGATATTACGTTTGCCTAAAGAATCTGCAAATTGTTTCGCTACTCTTAAAGTCCCTCCAGTTCCACTAAAATAGACTATCTCCACTATTCTTGGTATCTGGTATGATTTCAACTGAAATACCCCCTTTTGGATTTATATTCATACTTAATTGTATCGCTGTTTTCTAATATATAATATAGCAAATTGTGGGCATAATTTCTATTAAATAAATTGGTGCGGTTTAAAAGGTCGCTTGTAACATTTGAGTCTATAATTCGTCTATATTTATTTGAAGTAATTCCACTGGATTATAAATTAGAAAAAATCTCTGTGGATAAGAACCTATCCGTGGTTACGTTATACTATAATCTTAAAAGGGTTGAGAAAAAGATTGCTATAAGGCAATCTAAAATCTCAAAGGATTTTACGACCGATGCGGGAGCTGTTCTTGGCAGTATAGGTGACTGTAATCTGGAAATCTTATTTACCGGTCAGGTGCCATCCTTGCATTGGCAGGAGGGAGATATGGAGTATAACATATATGGAGAAATGCAGATGGAGGACCTTATAGCATTTGCACAAGAAATAACAGATGAAAAGGTAAGTGTACCAGAAGCGTCAAACGATAGTGAAGTAAAACCCCAGATTGAGGTAGAGACTGATCTGGATGCAGAGACAAATGAACAGAAGAGTGTGGATGCAGGTCATTCCCCCTGGAAGCTTGATCCCATATTTGTAACCCAGGTATTTGCCAGTCTTTTGATTTCTCCAGAAGGGATTGTAGGGGATTATCCTATTGCTTATGATGACATAGTTATTATTGAAAACAACGGCGTTGATGCGGTTGCTGAAATTAAGGATAATGACTCAATAGCTAAATATGTATATTTAAAGAGATTAATTCGTCAAGACGAAACAGGTATCTGGTCTGTGGTTGGATATGATGTAGTGGAATGATATAAAGTGCAGTAGCCAGCCGCTGTCAAGGTTAATTCTGGAGAATATCCATTATATTATAAATTATTTAAAATAGCTTTTATTTTATAATAGAACTGATATAATATAATAAATGTAGTATGAATAAAATTTGAAGAACAGGGGTAGGTTAACGTGAAAAGGTGCCTTGCTTTATCTCCATGCAAAGTCAAGTAGATAGTACTTGCATGGAGTAGTTTACTATCTGATTTTGACTTTGCATTTTCAATAAATTCACATTGAAAAGGAGTAAAGTTAAAATGATTAAGAACAAATTAAATAAAGAACTTTATAATTTTTATATATTTATTCTAGGGCAATTTGTATCACAATTTGGGAGCAAATTAACTAGCTATGGGTTAATGCTTTGGTCATATAAGGAAAGCGGCTCAGTATTGTCCATGGCGCTGCTTTCGGTATGCTATCTGGTGCCAGAGGTTTTATTGTGCTTTATTTCAGGAAGTATTAGTGACAGTTGGGATAAAAAGAAGATAATGCTAATTGCAGATTCAATTGCTGCAAGTTTTTCGTTTGGTGTTATTCTAATGATTCTTACAGGTACGCTTCGATTAGAATATTTATATCTGATTAATTTCATGCTTGGCGTTACTGATTCGTTTCAGACTCCGGCTTCAGAGGTTACGGTGTCGTTAATTGTTCCAAAGGAACACTATATTCGAACAAGTGGGATAAGATCATTTTTCAATGCACTTACAGGAACTGCGGCACCCATTGCGGCAACATCACTTTATGCTTTTTTTGGACTTGAGATAATTGTAATTATTGATCTTGTAACCTTTGTTATTGCATTTCTTAGCTTGGGCATCTTCGTAAAGATTCCGGATAGGAAGGTGACCTCCAATAATTCTAAGAATATTTTGGAGCAATGTTGGTTTGGCATTCAATATTTATTGAAGAGTAAAGGTATCTTTCATTTGATCCTGTTTATGGCATTTGTAAATCTTGTTGCTTCTATATATAATACAAATCTTGCACCGATGGTATTATCGAGAAATGGTAATAATGATATACAGCTGGGAATAGTGAGCAGTATGGTTAGTATTGCAGGTCTAGTGGGAAGTTTTTTTGTGGTCAGAATACATAATACCTCGAAGAGGATACCGCTTATTTTAAATATCATGACATTTTCGTTTCTGATATGTAATGGGTTGCTAGGACTTGGCCGAAATTACTATGTATGGACTTTTGCAGTTTTTGCGGGAAATATATTAATACCTATATTAATTGCAAATGTTGAATATATCATGCGTACCAAGGTACCCCTTGAACATCAGGGCAAAGTATTCTCGGCAAGAAATACTTTGCAATATGCGAGCATCCCGATAGGAACCCTGTTAGCCGGAGTCTTATCAGATAAGGTTTTCGTGCCATTTATGAACAAGGACTTTGTATTGCGTAACTTTTGCACTTGGCTGGTCGGTGATGGAGAGGGAAGTGGTATAGCTTTACTTTATCTTTGTTTAGCCTTGATAGGATTATTGGGATGTTGTATCTTCCGGTGTGATAAGAATTTGAAGTCCTTGGACGTTTAGCAAATTAATAAAATTATAGATGACAGGTTTTGCGAAAGGGATAACTACTTGCAAAACCTGTTTTTTTAAATCTGCTGAAGCATTAGCAATCTGGCATTTTGCAAGGAGCATGAGCCATGTTGTAACTGCATATAATTTAGCATTAACACGCTAAAGGGTGATCGAATGGCAAATAAGATAAAAAACATTGTTTTTGAAGGAGGAGGCATCTTAGGTATTTCGTATTTGGGAGTACTTGATTATCTATATCGCAGCGGAAGAATGCAAGGTCTGCAAAGAATTGCAGGAACTTCTGCTGGTGCAATTACAGCATGTATTACAAGCTTTCAACTTCCCTTTGAACAGATTGAAAGTATTGCGGCATCTCTGGACTATAAAAAAATACCGGAAAGAACAGAAATCAACGAGTTGAAATTAATTCCGGAAGAAATTAAAGCGCAAATCGATGGTTTATTTGGAGATATCAATTGCATCTATCGGTTAATTCATGAATTTGGTTGGTTTTCGACGGAATATTTTTATAAGTGGATGCAAAAGGTCATTACTGACCAATTTGATATAAGAAAGAAGCGTCCTCCTTATACCTTTGCGGATTTTAAAAATGCCAGCCTCCATAAAGAGAACCGTGCCTTTTATGATCTATATATCGTTGGAACGGATCTTTCCATGAAAACTACACGTGTATTTTCTTATGAAACAACGCCTTTGATGGAGGTTGCAATGGCAGTCAGAATTTCCATGTCAATTCCGCTTTTCTTTGAATCGGTAAAACTAGAAACGGTAGCTGCCGACGGTGCATCCAGAAACAATATTTTTTGCGATGGAGGGTTATTGAATAATTATCCTCTCAACCTATTTGATAAGCCCAAATATAATCCGTCTCCATATTATGGAGTTAATATGGAAACTCTGGGAGTTAGATTTATGCAGAAACTGAACGATAAGGAAATTGATTGTCTGCTTACCTATATAGAGAGTCTTTTACATGCAGCCGCTTATGTTCAGCAAGGTATTTATGATAGTAATGTTCTTAATAAAGAAAGATCCATCGTGGTGGATACCCAAAACATCAGTCCCGTTGATTTTAATGTTACTGCAAATGACGAAAAATATTGGTTTTTATATATGCAGGGGTATCATGCGGCAAAAAAATATTTTAAATATAAAAGACAGAGCTGATCCGTGTCCTGGGTCAACTCTGTTTTTTAATACAGTATTCGTTAGCATAGTTGAATTGCAAAGGTGAAATGTCAATAAACTAAAATTTTCACACTATTGAATAAATAAGCTAAAGATAGCTGCATACTAGAATATATACCCAAAAATCATACCAAAAACGGACCAAAAATTTTGTAAAAAAGTTCTTGCAAAAATATTTACTATGCTGTATAATAGCTAATGTTGTGACATTGATAGCGTTGAAACGTGAGGTTGCTACCGATAGTGGGTAGGTTTTCCGTGGAGCGAAGGTCAAGTTATGAAACTGGCGACAAGTCACTGTACCATATAATGTTCTGCCCAGGGCAGATAAAACGTGTGAAGAATATCATAAGATACGTTAAGATGCAAATCGCTCACGGTTTGTTCTATTAATTCGGGAATACCGAATTTTTATGTATGAAATATGAAGATACACACGGATGAGTGTACAGTCACCACTTGTCGTACTGAAATTAAGTGCGAAAAGGAGGCGGCTTTTTTTATGGCAAGTCAAGTAATGAGAATCACATTAAAGGCGTATGATCATCATTTAATCGATCAATCTGCAGGTAAAATCATCGATACTGTGAAGAAAACAGGATCCAAGGTGAGCGGACCAGTTCCGTTGCCTACTAAGAAAGAAATCGTTACAATTCTGAGAGCGGTTCACAAGTATAAGGATTCCAGAGAACAGTTTGAGCAGAGAACCCACAAGAGATTAATCGATATCATCACACCTACTCAGAAGACTGTTGATGCATTATCCAGATTGGAAATGCCTGCAGGTGTGTACATCGACATTAAGATGAAGACAAAGTAATTCAAGGAAAGAAGAATTCGACTTCATAGTGATGAAAAATGTAAGGAATAATCCGTTTGAGGTCTTAAAGAAGACAAGTCGACAAATGGATGTGACAGCTTGGAAAGACGACAGCAGCAAAATGCTGCAAAGAACAACATTAATATAAAGAAGAAATCCTTAGGGTTCATATATGATAGTATATAACCGTCTAGGATGATCACATGAAATGTGTGATCCGCTGTAGATTAACAGGAGGTAAGAAAATGAAGAAAGCGATTTTAGGTACAAAGATCGGAATGACTCAGGTTTTCGGTGATAACGGAATACTCATCCCGGTTACAGTATTGCAGGCTGGACCACTCTTCGTCACACAGGTTAAAACTGTAGATAACGATGGTTATGCAGCAATACAGGTTGGTTTTGGTGATATCAGAGAAACACTGGTTAACAAGCCAAGAAAAGGACACTTTGCAAAAGCAGGTGTTGCGAATAAAAGACATCTTAAAGAATTCAGGTTTGACAATGCTGCTGACTACAAAGTAGGTCAGGAAATCAAAGCTGACATCTTCGCAGTAGGTGACAGAATTGATGCAGTAGGTAAGACTAAGGGTAAAGGTTTCCAGGGTGCAATCAAGAGACACAATTTATCAAGAGGACCAATGAAGCACGGTTCCAAGTTCCACAGACATGCAGGTTCCAATGGTGCTGCTACCACCCCTGGTAGAGTATTCAAGGGAAAACACATGCCAGGACATATGGGTGCTGTTAGAGCAACCGTTCAGAATCTTGAAATTGTTAGAATTGATGTTGAGAAAAATCTCATCCTTGTTAAGGGTGCGGTACCAGGACCTAAGAAATCCTTAATCATGCTGAAAGAAACAGTAAAGAAAGCAAACTAGAGCTTTAAGAAAGGAGGAACACTTAAATGGCAAATGTTAAAGTTTATAATATCGAAGGCAAAGAAGTTGGTTCATTAGAACTTAACGACGCAATCTTCGGAGTAGAAATAAATGATCATTTAGTTCATCAGGCAGTTGTTCTGCAGTTAGCAAACAAACGTCAGGGAACACAAAGCGCTAAGACCCGTGCTGAAGTAAGCGGCGGCGGAAGAAAGCCTTGGAGACAGAAAGGAACCGGTCATGCAAGACAGGGTTCAACCAGATCCCCTCAGTGGAAGGGTGGCGG
>JAFACO010000039.1 GCA_023425485.1 Bacillota bacterium | reverse complement strand
CATATGAAGGGAATTGAAGGTACGACAGTAGATCTTTCCATCGGACGTGAAGGTGAGAAGGAGCCACTGAAGTTTACCATAACCAGACAAGAAATTGAAGTTCCAACCATTGAATATCAGATGCTGGATAATAGTATTGGCTATATTATTATTACTCAATTTGATGAGGTAACTGTTGCGCAGTTTAATGAAGCCGTGAATGCGTTGGAAAAGAAGAAAATGAAGGGTCTAATTGTAGATGTTAGAAATAATCCGGGTGGATTGTTGGATTCAGTTGTTAACGTCCTGGATCGTTTGCTTCCTCCTGAACTGATTGTTTATACAATGGATAAGAACAATGAACGAACAGAAGAAAAGGCTACAGATGATAAGAAAATCAAAATTCCGATGGCAGTACTGATCAATGGTAATAGTGCAAGCGCAGCGGAGATCTTTGCAGGAACGCTACAAGATTATAAGACTGCTACTATCGTTGGTACCACAAGTTTTGGAAAAGGAATTGTTCAACAGGTAATTCCTTTATCTGATGGAACAGCAGTTAAACTTACCATCTCAAAATATTATACTCCAAATGGACGTAATATTCATGGAACAGGCATTAAACCGGATGTTACAGTTGAGTTAAAGGAAGAGCTTGCAAAGGAAGTTACCATTCCAATTGACAAGGATAATCAGCTGCAAGAAGCAATCAAAGTTTTAAAGAAAAAGATAAAATAATTAAGACTAGGCTAAGCGTAGTCCCAATATAGAAAAGGGTGGATTTTGGGTAACCAATATTCATCCTTTTTTCGTTTTCTGTCGTTATATCTGGATAATTTCTCAAAGAAAGTTTTAAAATACTATAATATTAATTAAGAATCTTCCGATAAATATTATAAGCAACAGGAAACCTATAGAGTTTTCGGTGAAGATGGGTGGTGATAAGGATGCGTATCGATGCATTCAATAAGGTTAGTGAATTATATAAGTCAACCAGTGTAAAGAATACGTCAAAACCAACAAGTAGTAGTTTTAGTGATAAGCTTGAACTATCACAAGCTGGTAAGGATTATCAGATTGCGAAGCAGGTTGTAGCACGCACTCCGGATATCAGGGAGACAACTTTAGAAGATATCAAAAAACGTATGGAAGCTGGCACTTATAACATCACAATCAAAGATGTTGCAGACAAGTTGATCGATAACGCTGACCTATAAATTTTGGTCAGCGGGTCAACGAGGTAGGAATGTACCTGCATAGGAAAGAGGTTTACTTTGGCAAGTTTAATTGATGAATTGATCTTAATCTTGGAGCAGGAATATGATGTTTATCAGAAATTAATACCGATAGCAAATGAGAAGACACAGGTCATCGTAAAAAATGACCTAGCTGCTTTACAGGAGATTACGAAAAAAGAACAATTATCGGTGGATAAAATCAGTGCTCTGGAACACAAAAGAGACAATGTTATGATAAATATAAAGACAGTAATCAATAGAAAATCTGGTGAATTTACGCTTAAAACTCTTGTTGGTCTAATGGAAAATCAGCCAAAGGAGCAGAAAGCGCTTTCTATATTACATGATAATCTTAAAAAAGTGATTGATTCACTTGTGGAAGTGAATAATCGCAACAAGTTATTAATACAACAGTCCCTAGAGATGATAGAATTCAATATGAATTTTATTCAAAGCACAAGGATGGCGCCGGGGAACAATACTTACACAAAAGGTGCTTCAACATACGAAGCCCAATCGCAGGGAACACGGATGTTTGATGCGAAACAGTAAGAGTAAGGTTAGGTGGAGTTCATGGGTTCATTAAGCGGCTTATATATTGGTGTGTCCGGTCTGAATGTGAGTCAGGCGGCTTTGAATGTAACCTCCCATAATTTAGCTAACGTTGATACCAAGGGTTTTGTTCGACAGCAGGCAGTATTAACGGACTTTAACTATATTAAAATGGGAGATTCTTATATGTCCTCTATGCAGAAAGGCTTAGGGGCTAATTTTGCTACCGTAAAACAAGTTAGAGATACGTTTCTTGATCAGGCCTATCGCCAGGAAGTTGGTCGGCAGGCCTTTTATGAATCCCAATATTCAGCGGTTAATGAAGTTGAGGGCTTATTTGGCGAATTGGAAGGGGAAACTTTTCAAAAGACTTTAAGTACCTTTTGGACTTCCTTGCAGGAACTTGGTAAAGAACCCGATAGTGTCGTGGCTAGAGCAACCCTGATACAGTCGGCAGTAACCTTTTTGGAAAGAGCGAATAATATTTCAAAACAGCTTACGGATTATCAGCTTAATTTAAATACACAGATTAAAGATCAGGTTGAGCGAATCAATGAAATTGGTAAGGAATTAAAAACGCTGAACCTTAAAATCAGACAGTATGAGAGTACAGGTGTTGAAAAAGCGAATGATTTAAGAGATCAGCGCAATAACCTGCTAGATGAGCTTGGTAAATACGGAAACATTACATATAAAGAAAATATAAACGGAATAGTTAATGTTAATTTTGAAGGAATGCCTTTTGTTACCGAAGACTCTGTATTTGCTATGAATACGGTGCCGGTTGACGATACGACACAAATGTTGAAACCTGTGTGGGCAGCATATGGTGGTGCGGATGTATTCAACCTTGATAAAGTTCCAACTGCGGATAAAAATAACGATATTGGCTCGCTAAAAGGATTGTTAGTTGCCAGAGGGTCAAAACAAGCAAACTATACAGATATTCCTGTAAGAAGTAACTATGAGACAGACACCTTATATAATGCAGCTGTTATGGATTACAATAATAAAACCAATGCTTCGGTTATTATGACGGTTCAGGCACAGTTTGATCAGTTAATCCATGGTATTACCACTACGATTAATGATATCCTAAGCCCAAATAAGACAGTTACTTTACCAGATGGAACTACATTAAAAATATTAGATGAAGCAAACGCTCCGGTGGGTATGGATGCAGATAAGACTATGGGCGAAGGTTTGTTTAATAGAAAATCATCACCTCGTTATGAAGAGCCGGCAGAGATACAAATTGTCGATGAAAATGGTGACACAGTGACAATTACAGCACGTGTTTATATTGAGGAGGATCCATCAGATAATTACTCCCTATTTACACTTGGGGAAATTGAGGTAAATCCAGAAATTTTAAACAGTTATGCCTTAATTGCACTTTCAAGTAATACCGGGTCAGGTGATTTTGATATTGCAGCAGTGGATAAACTGCTGTCAAAGTGGCAGGAACCATTTTCAACCTTATCACCCAATACGTTGACAAAAAATAATTTTGATGATTATTACACTTCATTTATGTCTGAAATAGCAAATCGGGGTCAACAGTTAAATACCATTAGCGTTAATCAGACCTCCATGGTTGAAAGTATTGACAACCAAAGGATGCAGGTAACTGGTGTATCCTCGGATGAAGAGTTAACCAATATGATTAAATACCAACATGCATATAATGCAGCAGCAAGGTACGTAAATGTTGTCAGTCAGATGCTGGAGGACGTTATCGTAAAG
>JAFACO010000330.1 GCA_023425485.1 Bacillota bacterium | reverse complement strand
CACATAGAGAGTTCGTGTTGCAAGTCTTTCCGCACCCCAAAGCCCATATTGGAGATGTGCGTCATTTCCTGTTCGGAATTTTACAATTGCAAGACTTCCTTCCGGAATTTCAAAACGAATTTCCTTGTTTAGTTGTCCGTTTGGACTGGCGTCTATGAGGAAAACATTTTGTTGTGGATCGCTACCTCTTAGGATCCACTCATGAAAATGTTCCGTCACAGTACCATTTGGTTCAAGGTCTGTGATACACTCAAAGAAATCTGTTACACTTTCTTCTGCATCTCTAAAGAATTTAGCCGTATCAGCATTAATTCTACTAGCCGGAATAAATCTTGGTACATCATAGCTGGATACAGCATAATGGGTATCTCTATCACTTAGTCTCCAATATTTACTGCCTCCATCCGCCTGATATAAATCAGTTAATTGTTGCGCCTGACCTGGCTGACCATTTTTACCAATCATGTAGGTACTGCCTTTGGCAGCTCTGAAATTACCGCCTCCAACAACATGCCCTATCACTACTAATGGTCCTTGCATAGCAACATTGCCACCGACTAAAAATCTTACCAAATCCGGACTGTATCCTGTTCCTTTAAGCTTTACATCATTTCCATAGGCTAAGCTAAGTCCTCTTGGACTTGTAAAATTACCGCCTACCGCCATGGCTCCTTTTGTATCTACAATATTATTAGCATCTCCAAATACAATCGCATTAAAGTAGGAAGCAGTACCGAAAGGTTGACCTACCACATCATACCAGTTTATGTCGGTATAGGGTATTCCGGCACGATCTTTGTCGTAATTATTGTTCATAAATACCTCCTAAAACACAACGAATCCTTCGAATCCTATATTCTCAATTCAGTTTATTCAAAAAATGAATTATCGTGCAACTTTACATAGAAAAACCACTGCGTAGTCTTAGAAACTAACGCAGTGGTTAAACATATTCTTATTTTGGTTCTCCAATGTAAAGCTTTACTTTATCTATTCTTTTATTTTTAACACTCTCCAGCTTAAATACAAGATTCTCATATTCAACTGTTCGATTATCATTCTCCATAGGAATTGTTCCTAGTTGATCAATCAGAAAACCTGAAATTGTATCATAGTTCTCCGAATAAAGATCAAGATCAAGCTTTATATTCAGTTCATCTATTGTAGCCATTCCATCCACAAGATAAGTATCTTCTTCAATTTTCTTTACCTTAAAGGATGCTGTATCATACTCATCTTCAATATCACCCATTACTTCTTCTACCAGGTCCTCCATGGTAACAATTCCAGCAAATCCACCGTATTCATCAATTAGAATCGCTATTTGCTTTTTGGAAACCTGAAGCTCCCTAAATAAGTCCTTAATAATCTTACTTTCCGGAACAAGATATGGCTTTTTCATGATACTTCTAAGGTCAACATTTTTATGACCCTTCTTCACTGCCTCTTTTAGAAAATCTTTTATATATATCATTCCAACTACATTGTCAATGTCTTCTTCATATACTGGAATTCGTGTGAATTTAGTATTTAACAAATCCTCAAGGTATTCTTCCTTAGGAGAATTTAAGTCAATTGCAAACACATTAATACGAGGAGTCATAATCTCTTTCGCCGTCTTTTCATCAAATTCCATTATGGAATTGATCATTTCTTTTTCTTTCTTATTCAAGACACCATGGGCTTGCCCTTCATTCACGAGGGAAATCAATTCTTCTCTTGATAGAATTTCTTCTGGATTTCCTTCTTTAATACCGAAAGGACGTGTAACGATATTGGTGGAAAAGGTCAGAAGCTTTATAAATGGATATGCAAATTTTGCTACAACTTTGATAGGTTTGACACAAAACATACTAATAGCTTCTGGTTTTTGCATAGCAATCTTTTTTGGTACTAGTTCGCCTAAAACCAGTGTAAAATAGGACAAAATTAATGTTATCGAAATCAGCGAAATCTGACCACTATAAGGGATGTTATGTTCTTGCAGCCAAATACTTAATGGTCTTGATAGACCTGAAGCAGCAGATGCACTCGAGAAAAATCCTGCTAAGGTAATTGCAACCTGTATGGTTGATAGGAATTTTGTCGGTTCCTCCAAAAATTTCTGCACCAGTTTTGCACTTTTACTTCCTTCCTCTGCAAACTTACGAATTTTATTCTTATTCGCAGAAACCATCGCCATTTCGGCGCCAGCAAAAAATGCATTTGTCATTGTTAATACGACCAAAATAATAATCTGACTTAAGATCTTATCAGGGTCAGGGTCTAAATCTACTTCCATTGTTTCCTCCTTGTGATTATAAAAAGCTCATTGTTGGATTGCTATTCTTTCGTTTCATCTGAAAATAGAAATCCTATATTTTAATATACAAAATTCATTATATAACATATCCATCACAGACACAAGGGGCGATTATTCTGATCCATATATAAAGTTCCTGATATCTTCTCTTATTACATTCCAATCATTTGGAACTAAAACAGCTCTTTTTAAACTTCCTATTTTAATTTTCTTGTTTTCAAAGGTCCCATTGGAGGGAATTCGATATTCACTTATTTGAATTTTCGTAATAATATCAAGGGCCTCTTCTATATATTTATTAAAATCCTTTTTTGAAATATCTGTCGTAATATTAGTATCTTCCAGTATTTCATACATAAAAGAAGCCATTTCAACTATATTCAATTGCTTTACTTTATTAAAAATAGAGTTTAAAACTATTCTATGTCTTTGTGTCCTGCCAAAATCATCACTCTCGCTACCGGTGGATACATAGCGCACTCTGCAATATCCCAGAACTTGATTCCCATTCAGGGTTTGTGTTCCTTCCACCACATTACGATTTGCTGGATCTGAAATATAGTTTTTTGTATTTAAATATTTCGCCTCACCTTTGGTAAGCTTTATTTCTATCCCTTCTAATTGATCGACAATATTTTCAAGAGCATTATAGTTTACCATAACATATCCATCAATTCGAATCCCAAAATTGCTCTCAATTGTGTTATAAAGCAGGTCTATCCCGCCCTTTGCATAAACCGAGTTAAGCTTATTATTTTCATATCCTTGAATTTCTACATATAAATCCCTCATTAAGGAGGTTAATTTTAGCGTATTGTCCTTTGTGTTTATCGAGGCAATAATAATTGCATCCGTATTTTTTGCTCCCTCAAATTCTTCTACCCCTAGCAGTAATATATTTCGTTGCAGATACTTCTCCTCGGTATTAAAATTATTAATGTTGCTGCTCTTATCCTCCGTTACTATTATCTCTTCCCGATTATTCATACTGGCAGTATCAATTTCTAATTTATCGTATATTGAGTTTCCAATCATATGTACTACTAGCTTTTTCCCAAATAGAACCGAAGATATTAGCACTATCGCAAGGCTACTA
>JAFACO010000284.1 GCA_023425485.1 Bacillota bacterium | reverse complement strand
GTTACCCATTCAGCATATCATTGATAGCTTTTACATCTTCTATAACTGGATCATCCGAAGAGAGCTGATTTAATAAGGAAAGAAAATCATCTTCCTGATCTGCAGAATCTTGTTCAATATCCTGCTCCTCTCTTACTACCTCTTTTAAAGAGGATGAAAGTTCCTCTTCCAACTCCATATTTTTTTGATATGTGTCTAGATTACTTAGCAAATCATTTAAATCCGGATCAAATTCATCCTCATAATTTTCCATCTCATCTAACTCTGAATATGTAGTAAAATCATTGTCCTTTGCCTTTTGATTCAATTCGTCCTCTATCTTAATTTCTTCTTCTGTTTTTTCTTCTGTTTCTTCTTCTATATTTTCTTCATTACCTTCTTTGTTACTTGTTTCTATAATTTCTTCTTTGTTATCTTCTTTATTATTTTCTTTACTTTCTTCAAATCCATCTATATTTAAATTCTTGCTTCTATTCTCTGGACTTGTATTCCAATCATCTTCTTGCTTTAAATCCCAATCATTCGTATCTTCTTTAGAAGCAGCATAGTCCTCTATACCTAAATCCTTAAAAGACAATAGTTCAGAAATATCCTCTCCAAACAGATCAGCATCTCCAATGAAATCCTCAGAACTAGAATAGTTATCAAAATCAATGATATCCTCGTCCATCACCGAATAAGTCATATAGTCCTGGAAATCCGGCTCGGTAGAATGTTCCTCCTGGATTTCAGGACTATTAGGCTTTATAGCTTCATTTTGCACTACATTTAAAGTTTTTTTCTTATAAACATTTTCAACAGCCGGGGCAGAATTTTTGACAGAATTTAATAAACTGTCAAGATAGGACTCATTGGATTGCGTTATCTCCTTGTCCTGACAATTACTACAATATTCTTTACCGTCTACTATCTCTGTTCTACATATTTTACATTTTGCCATTCATACACCGTCCACTTATTTGTAAATATATATTTAAATCTTAATCCGTATGGTTCTTCCAAAATCTATAGATATCCTATTGATTATGCTAGTTTTATAGTCGGATTAATAAATCTAATAATCGTTCTCGTATCCACCAATTCTATCTTAACATCGTCCTTGGTAATTACACCTATTACACATTCCTTAAAATTCGTAGAAAGTTTTTTACCAGGTTTTTTAATGTCTTCCACAAGTACCCTATAAATACCTGCAACACTATCTACATGAAAGGCTATGTTCATATTCTCTACATTTGTTACAATAAGCATCTCATTTTTATTATCATCAATATCCTCTAATTTAAGAGATGCTGTGAAATTCACTATAGATAATAAAATATCCCTTGGCATTAAAATCCCTTCAATGAATGGATGTGAATTTGGCACAGAAGTTGGTTTTTGGCGATATGGTAAAATTTCTTGAACATCACTCAAATTTATACCATAGGTATTACCACCTGCCTTAAACTCTAAGATTTCTAGATCTGCTATTGCAGAGTTAAATAAAATATCTTTATCCATAGATACCTCCATCATTCATTCTTCTGTAATTTATCCTAATATCAATTAAAATCCCAAGATTTATCTACAATAATTATAGTGTTTCAGTCACAAATTGTAAAGACTACAAAATCTTCATATACATTTTTCCTTGTTTTGTACCATATTAATTTATATATCGGCAAATAAACACAATTAGTTAAGAGAAACAGGTATAATATCTTAATATATTTTAATTATTCTTTGAACTTCTTAAGCTCAGTATGGATAAAGCTTTTAAAATCTTTAAACAGTTGTTTTTCACTCATTTTATTTATACTTTTGAAGTTATATAAAATAACTACTACTAATAAAGTTTCAAATACAGAAATATAAACATCTTTTAAATCAAAAATAAATAGACCTTTTAGCATAATATAATCAAGACTACCACCCCAAAATATTTTATCAACCAAGGAACAGACTGCTCCAGATAATACAAAAAGGAATAAATAATCTATTAATTTACTCTTTGTATAGGTAGTCTTTATAAATTTAAACAACACACTAATTAGAGCAATCATTAAAACAACAATTAGTGTATGAAGAATCCTGCTTATTCCAAGATTAAATAAAGAATTAATCCATGAGTATTTATTATTCAAATAAGGCTTGAATTGTACAAATTCACCTATAATATTAAAATTCGTCATATAGAAGAATTGATTTATTATCAACTTTATAACTTGATCAATCATGATTAAGAAAATTACCATTCTAATAAACATTTTCTTTTCCATACTATACCTCACCTATTATTTTATAGATTAAAACATACCCTATGATAACATGTATATATCATATCTTCTACATATTTTATAGTAATTACCAGCACAAAAATAAACCCAAAACATTTGTCTTGGGTTTATTTACTTTGAAGTATTCCTATGAATACAACCTCCTGCGGCTGATTTCCTTCAAATTCTTCTACATTTGTAGCTGCTATTGATAAGGCTTTTCTTCTTCGAATTTATTATTATCTCTCTCACCTTTCAGCAATTCATCTGAAGATATACTAAAAATCTCTGCTAGAACCGGAATTAATCTCAATCTCCTATCTATGTTCTTCATAATTCGCATAATACTTTGCCTGGGCATTCCAAAGCTTTTCATATACCTTTCCATGGTCTTTCATCAAAGTGTCATGGCTCCCTCTTTGGACTAACATCCCGTTGTCGAATACCAGGATATCATCGCAAAATCTACAGCTACTCATTCGATGGGAAATATAGATACTGGTCTTATCTTTCACCATATCATCAAACCTTGAATAGATTTCATACTCGCTGATTGGATCCAAAGCTGCGGTTGGCTCATCTAAGATTACAAACGGAGCATCCTTATAAAGAGCTCTTGCAATAGCGATTTTCTGTGCTTCGCCACCTGAGATATCTTCTCCCTCCCCCATTTCATGGTAAAGTAAATTATTGAGTTTTTCCGGCATTTTTTCGATTCTTTCTTTGATGCCTGCATATTCTAATGCCTTCCATACCTTGTTTGTATCTGGGTTTCCATCACATGCAATATTATCTTGTACAGGTATGGAAAAAAGTGAAAAATCTTGAAACACAGCAGCGAATAGATTTAGATATTCCTTGTAGTCATATTTACGGATATCTACCCCATTCAACGTTATACTTCCTTCGGTCACATCATACATTCTGCATAGTAGCTTCACCAAAGTAGTCTTTCCTGCTCCATTGCGTCCTACCACAGCAAAGCGTTTCTTTAGGTCCAGTTTCAAAGACACGTCCTTTAAGGAGAATTCCTCACTTCCCGGATACTTAAAACTAACCTTATGAAATTCCAGCTCATACTCAAAGTCCTTTCTTTTTTCTACTGGAAGTGAGCCCGTGTCTAGCTTGTTTTCCTTTTCCAGGAAGGAAGTATAAAAGGTTAGATAGGACTGATATAATCGAATTTCATTCAATGCCTCTATGGTAGCTCGCAGGGAGCTGTTCATCGTTTTCATTGCTCCCACATATCTGGTAAAATACCCAATGGAAACCGCACCTGCATATGTCTTAGCTACCACAAAAAGATAACCCAGCAAGAGTACAAGATCATTTATTATCGAAGTAACC
>JAFACO010000259.1 GCA_023425485.1 Bacillota bacterium | reverse complement strand
AAATCCTGCATTTATTATGTTATTCTGCTTTTCTTCCGGCAGGTGGTAAAAGCCTGGGTTCATTTCACCCTCCTCCTTAGTCATCTTAATTAGTGCATTATTTCATTTAAAAAGGCCTGAATTTCCTGATTAACCTGTACAGGATTATCTCCATTTGAAAAATGAGCTGCATTTTTAATAATATGTAGGGGATATCCTGTTTTCTCAGACCATTTTTTTTTGTATAGTTTCACTTTCCCTGTTTTATCTTTATCCCCTAATAAAAGAAGTACTGGAAACTTAAAGTTTACGTTTTTATTTTCTTTTGCAAATACTCCATATGCAATATCCATCTGTTCAATAATTTGCTTTTTGCTGTGTGGTGACAGCATATCTAGCATCTTTTTATAGGAATATTCCGTCCTTGATACTGATTTTGCCATGCTCTTTCGTAGCATTGTACCTGGAAACCACTTTGCCATTGGTGCCACATGTTTCAGCCACCACATGTCTGATTTTGAATAGTATTCTATTCCAAAGGGAGTGGTATCCAGCGCAATAAACCCATGTACACAATCTAGATATAGACTGGCAAATTCCTGACAAGGATATCCACCCATTGACATCCCGACTAAAACAACTTTATCAATACCCTCAATATCTAATATTGTTTTCAGCTCCACAGCCGTATTTTTATAAGTAAAATCAGAATAAGGACGTGATAAACCATGTAACGGAATATCCCAACATAGAACACGATATTCATCTGCAAAGAATTCAACCTGTTTCTCAAACATTGTATGGTCAGCAGTTAATCCGTGGGTAAATACAATACAGATGTTTTTACTTTCCTTATTGCTCAACCAATAATGTACCCTTCCATTTTTAAATTCTATCCATTTATGTTCTGTTTTCATATTTTCACCTTTCTGTCCTTATCTATTTTTATTATTAGTGAGTCCAGTAATTCATTACTGCAACACTCACTGACCGATTTGGTTAGTGTATATACTGTAACCTGACTGACCAAATCTGTAAAGGGTATGAAAACTGGTTCTATAATAAATGTGCTCAAATGCATGAATAAAAGAGTATACACTAACAATTTTAGACACAGTAATGGGATGGAATTCACAGAATTCCACCCCAATTATGATCAAAACTATAAAACTGACTAATTATATGTAAAACTTACTGCCACTTCATACTTCATCTTAATTCTTTAACATCTTCTGAAATAATTTCGGTAACATCAAAAGATCAAAGAGCTTTTTAATCCACTTGTTTGATAAAAGGAATGTAAGAATAACACTTCCACCTAAGACTAATAATATTAAATAACTCGGTCCATCTTCTATTAGTATAAAAAAGCCTGCATATTCCAAGGCATTCCTTACCCATATATGCAGCATATACACCTGCAAGGTACGTTCCCCAAATTGAGAAAAGAATAACCTTCTTCTCGGTACTAGCTGCATGATGGCAACAGACATCAGAATAGCTGCAAGATACCACACCCCTCTTACAAAAAAACCATAGTTAGCAAACTCTCCAAGAGCAATTCGATAAGGTGTTCCGCCATATACAATCTCCCTAAACGGACTTATTTGATTCCAAAACAAAATGATACACCCAAGGACTGTTATTAGCAAAGCAAATGCCGGTATTCGTAACTTTCTATCCAGAAATACTTCTAACTGCTTTTCCGTCAAACAAAATCCCATTATGAAAAAAGGAAAAAATACAAATACTCTGGATAAGGAAAATATTTCTCTAAAGTTACCAATATACCCAATCATTAAACTAAAGCATATAGAACCGACAATAAGATACCCTGTCTTAATCCGTTCCAATACCGGTACTGATAAATACCAAATACTTAAGGCAAGAAGATACCAGGGCGCTGCTTTGTCCCTAAACAAATTCAAATCTATCCCCTGTTGAAATATAAGTTCAAGTATTACATTGCCTATCTTAAAAAACAAGTACATCCATAGAATAATAAATATTTTATCGACTTTGAGTTTCCCACCACAATTCATACGTTTTGCTAGATATCCGTTGACAAATACAAAACAGGGCATATGAAAGATATAGATAAAATATATTAAAAATTTAATTTCATTTACATGTGTAAGCTTTAATGCAAAATGTGAGACTACAACTAATAATATTAAAATAAATTTCAGGTTATCCAAATAGTAGTTTCTGTTACTTCCGTTACTCTCCATATATCCCTATAGGATGATAGCAAAGTTTTATCAGGCTGTTCATACTTTCTCCTTTGTAATTGATTGTCTATATTATAACAGAAATGACAAAAAAAGCAATATTATGTAAAAAATGGACTGTTCAATTGAACAGTCCGTTTTCCGATTCATCTTAAAAATACTTCTTATTACCCCATAGGTTACTTTTCTTAAGATCCACATACTCATTATAGGCACGCTCTAGAATTTGCTTCTCATTGGCAAACTTGAGCATATGATATGCTTCATGAAATTTGTAGTAGCCAGAGTCCATAAAAAATTCTTCCCGTTGTGGTTTACTGTAATAGCTATCAGACATCATTAAATACCAATGAACATCCTTTAATACTGTATTCTGCGGTGTGCTAAAAGAATATTGACTTTTCCCGATATACTTGATGATAGAAGCATTCGTTCCCGCTTCCTCCAAAACTTCACGTATGGCAGTTTCTTTATATTCTTCACCCTCTTCGACGGTTCCTTTCGGTAGCACCCACCCTTCATATTTATTCTTATAATTTTTATACAGTAATAAAATCTTTCCTCTGAATATCACTACACCACCACAGCTCGTTGCTTCTACCATCGCAATGCCTCCTGCCTTTGGTGTATCTTCTTAATCTGAATAAAAGTATACAACAATACTTCTAAGTTTTCAACCTATTATTTGCAACCGTTTAGAACCAAGTAAAATATATAAAAAATTAGCTGTGAAAGTTTGCTTTCTAAAGATATTTTTTTATATATTCTGTTTGGCGAGAGCCAAACAGCGAGAAAACCGCAGGTTTTCTCGCTTGGTTCTGAATAGTTAATATAAAGTTAAGCAGGGGCAGATTAAATCTATTTATCCTTCAAATACTCTTTTATAATCTTTTTCGCAATAGGCACAGCATACTCACTACCAGTACCAACACTTTCAACAATTACGCTGACTGCTATTTGAGGTTCGTCATAAGGGGCATATCCAATAAACCAAGCATGAGCTTTCCCTTTGCCATGATCCGCAGAACCTGTTTTTCCTGCTACCTCTACCTTTAAATTATCAAGCCCGGAACCTGTACCCTCCGTTACCACTAACCTCATCATTTCGCCTAAACTGAAAGCTTCACTTGGAGTCATGGGTTTTGTAAGCACTTGAGGCAGATACTCCTTTACCATACCACCTTCGGCATCTTCAATATGATCTACAACATATGGCTTCATCATCACTCCACCATTTGCAACTGTCGCTGCAATCATAGCATTATGAAGAGGTGTGATTAAGGTATTTCCTTGCCCAATTGCAGTCTGCATTGCCTCTTTCGTGCCTGATGTCCCTTTTTGCAAGGTAAATTTACTTGGATTACTTACTAAAGTAATAGGCAAACTTGTATTAAACATAAAGCTTTCGCATAAATCGTAAAACTTATTTAAATCCAGGTCCTTTCCTATGGACGCAAAAGAGGTGTTACAGGATTTTGCTAAAGAAAGCGGTAAATCAACTACCTTGTGTGCTTTATTATTATAACAATGAATTACCATTCCCTCGTATTCTATGCTGCCGGTACAATCATACTGATAATCCTGATATAATAAATTCTCTCTCATATATTCCAAAGCAGTTAAAACCTTAAACGTTGATCCGGGTGGGTAACGTCCTTGAGTTGCTCTATTGATTAATGGTGATTCATCTTCTTCATCCGCAACTAACTCATCCCAAATTTCATCTATGTTGTTGGGGTCATAGGAAGGTTTTGAAACCATAGCTAATATCCTGCCTGTTGATGGTTCCATTACTACCACTGCACCTTTATATTTACCAAGAGCATCATATGCCACCTGTTGTAAATTAGAATCCAGAGTGGTTATAATATTGTCCCCAGGACTTTTTTCACCCAACAGGTCGGAATACATTATCTCAAATGAATTGATATTAGAAGTTAGTAGTCTAATATTCTCTGTTTCCTCAAGTCCTGATTTCCCTTTGGAATATCTGCCTACTACATTTGCAAAAACCTCTGCAAATGGATATTCTCTTGTTTCATTACCCTCCTCATCAACTACCGTTTTTGCAAGTATTTCTCGGTCAAAGGACTGTATTTCTCCACGAACAATTCGTTCGGAGAGGACTTCCTGGCGCTTATTATAGGTGCTATTGATGACATCCTTACTCTTTACTATCTGAAAATAAGTAAAATAACCCATTATCATAAAAAGCAACCCTAGAAAGATGTAGAT
>JAFACO010000016.1 GCA_023425485.1 Bacillota bacterium | reverse complement strand
TTTGAAAGCGCTTACGTGCTTCTTCGATCCCATATCCCCCATGAAACATTTGTGCTAATGCATTCTTTGTTATTGACCGTAATATACTGATTAAGTCTTCAAAATCTGTCCGACTGCTAATTGTAAGTTCATCCTTGCAGGTCTCATATAGATCCAATTCTCTTTCAGACAGCTTCTTTCTGGCGGAAAGTATTTCCTGCATACTGATTTCTTTTTCAGAAGCCTCCGCCTCTTCTTTGTTGGAGGAGATGGTACGCATACTGGTGAAGAGCTGTTGAATCGCTTCTATATCACTGTTATCCTCTGTCAGATAATCCAGTGTTGCTTCAAACATTTCATTATAAATCTGAAAGATATCCCCACCACTGTCAAAGATATGTTCAATTCGTCTGTTCATCTGTTCAAAATAATCTTCCAGCATACAAAAAAGCAGGTCCTTTTTGCCTTTGAAATACATGTAGAAGCTCCCACGAGGAATATCTGCATCCTTAATAATTTTATTGATGGATACTTCTGTAAATGGTACGCTTGAGAATTCCTTCTTTGCTGCTGCCAGCAGCTTAGCTCTCTTTTCTTCCGGTAAATTATAGAATGTATTGGTTGGCATAAATTCCTCCTTTTTATATGACACCCTGTCATGTTACCTTTTGTATTATAGGCGACACCCTGTCATATGTCAATCGCAGATTAAATTAAGTGTCAGTTTTACTGACACCTTCGCAACCTGACAGATTACGAAGCAACAGATAAAACGACTTGTTAGCCCGAAGGGGTTTATATAACAGGAAATTCGAGGAATTTCCTGTTATATAAAAAAACTGTATTTCTCATAAAAAGAAATACAGTCACCTGTTCAACTCTATTTGTTGGTTTAAGCAATCATATAACTATCCATCACTTCTTTTTGTACTCCGATGGCGACATTCCAGTTACTTTCTTAAATACCTTTGAAAAATATTTATCATCCTTATAACCTACCTTAAAGGCTATTTCATAGGTTTTGAAATAATTCTGCTGTAAATAGGTACAGGCATGCTCAATTCTCACCTCATTCAAGAAGTCAATGAAGCTGCAATTCCTCTGCTGTGAGAATAAGGTGGAAAGGTAGCCTGCCGTAATTCCGACTCTCTCTGCCACCTCATTTAACGTCAGATCCTTGTAATAGTGCTCCTTAATATAATCACTTGCTATATCCACAAATCCGTTTTTACCTGTTTTCTCTGATACGTTTTTATTTTCACGAATCCCAAGGATATCATTCGCAGTATCATTTAAGATTTTAAGAATATCAGAGGAACGACTTGGTTTTAGCAGATAGCCTTTCGCGCCGTAATTCAGTGCTTGTTGTGCATATTTGAATTCATCATGTCCGCTTAAGATTATTGTTAGGGGCATGATTCCTGCTCTTTGCGTTTCCTGCATTACATCAATTCCATTTTTAACCGGCATCTGCACGTCCAATAGCATAAGGTCCGGTTCATGCCTGAATATTGTATCTATTGCTATCTGACCATTCTCAGCCAGATAGATTTTGTCAAAGCGATCCGTATGCAGCTGGATATACTTTGCCAATCCGTTTCTTATCATATCCTCATCATCAGCAATCAAAAGTTTTACACCCAAACCCCTACATCTCCTTGTTCTCATATGGTAATTCAATAATGACGGTTGTTCCACTACCTTCTTTACTATAGATTAACAATTTAAAATCCTCATGATATTTCAGTTCCAGACGTTCTCTAATATTCTTTATTGCATATCGACCAATTCTCTGGCTGGCATAGCGTTCGGAATCATTTACATTCAGAATAGCTTTCACCTGCTCCCTGCTCATACCAATTCCATTATCCTTAATCATAAAAATAATATGATTGCCTCTTTTTTTCCCCACCAAGGAGATAAAGCATTTTTCACCTGCTTTTTCAAAGCCGTGTACAATGGCATTTTCTATAAAGGGCTGGAGAATCAGTTTTGGAATAATAGCAGCTTGAATTTCTTCCTCTATTTTTATCTCATAATCCAAACGTTTTTCAAATCTCATCTTTTGAATGTGGAGATAGCGGTCAATCAAGTCCTGCTCGTTCCTTACGGTTACAATACCTTTTCCCTGACCCAAAACTAACCGGAACAGCTGGGATAACGCATAGATATCCTCCGCAATCTCATAATGCTGTGCGTCCGTTGCCTGCCAATATAGGGCATCCAAGGTATTATATAAAAAATGCGGATTAATCTGTGCTTGAAGAGCATTCAACTCGCTCTCCTTCTCCCTAAGAGCCATTACATAATTATTGTCAATCAGGTTTTTAATATCATCTACCATCTGATTAAAGCAAGCAGCCGCTGCTCCTACTTCATCCAGTGTATTCACTTCGACCTTTTGATTAAAATCTCCCTTTTTAAACAATTCCATCGCATTGCATAATTTGTTCAGGGGCTTTGAAATGATATTGGATACAAAGATCAGTATCGGAAATAGTCCTACCAGGAAGCCCAATAACAATGCCATTGGAGCAAATGCAATGGAAGATAATTGCATTCCAAGTCCTGCCTTGGGAACCAGTCGATATACTATGGTCCCTGTATCCTCATCCTTGTTATAAAACACTTTATACTTTACATACTCCACAAAGCCAGAAGTCGTCTCTGTTAATGCTCCTGTGGATTTCTCCCCTAATATCTTAGTAAGAATATCCTCATCAATCCTTCCGCTCCGTATCAGCTCCGTGCCTTCCTCGCTAACCACCACAATTCCTTCCAACTCCGAGGATAAAGAATTCTCACAAAGCTCAGTAAATTTATTCATCGAAGCGCCAATTACCAGATATCCAAGCTTATCGCGCTTTGCAAGGTCATAGATTTCACGATATAGGACTAATTTATCCGTTCTATTTGTTTCATAGGTATCGGAGTCATTCTTTGTGACTCTTTTCCATATTATCTTACCCTTTCGTTCCACTGCTTTCTTATAAGTCTCGGTAGCACGTACCTGTTTCATAGAAGCGACGTAAGCTGACGCATCCATACATCTAAGGTAGGGCTTCACACCATTCTCGGGATAGATGGCAATTGTTTTGATCTGTCCGTTCAGAGCCATCATATCCTGAATAATTCTCATCGGGGCATTATGAAGCCAAATCAGGGAATCTTCGTTCAGTTCCACTGGCTTATCCGATGTCAATATTAAATTAATATCATTATTAATGCAAATATAAGTGGCAAACTCTATAATACTTTTTTGGAGGACATCAATACCACTGGTCAAATTCTGAGTACTCTGAAGATAACTCTCATTCTCTGCCTCTATTGTAGAATTATAATTTCTAACAAATAAGATGGCACTGATTAAGAGCAAGATTGGAGTTATGATTATGTAACTGTAAAAAATCAATTTCTTTCTGATACTCAGTCTTCTGATTCGGTTTTTTATGTGCAGCATAACCCCTCCGAATATAATAGTTACCTAGATTCTATCCTTTAACCGCACCCATTGCAACCCCTTTTGTGATATGCCTGTTTAATAAAATATATACAATTACTGCCGGAGCTGCTGTTAGTGCCATTACAGCAAATTGCACCGCATAGTTAGAGGAATATTGACCTGTAAATTCCAAAACCGAGAAAGGAAGTGTCTTCCACTTTGGTGAACTTAAATAGGTACTTGCCATCATGAATTCATTCCAGTTATTTAAAAATGTCATAATTGCCACCGTTGCAATGGATGGCTTTAGTAAAGGAGTTACGATTTGAAATACGATTCGATAGATACCGCAACCATCCATAACTGCTGCCTCTTCAAGTTCAATTGGAAGTGCTTCAATAAAGCCCGTCATTAAGAACAAAGCCTGAGGTAGTGAAAATGCGATATAGGGAATTAACAAAGCCCATATCGTATCCGTAGCATCAATCATATTATATATTTTATAGTTTGGTAAAAGGGTAGCATGAATTGGAATCATCATACCTAATAACAGCAGAGTTTTTACAAACCCGCTCAACTTCCATTGCATTCTTCTGCAAGCATAGCCAGCCATAATGGAAAATAGTGAAACCAATACTACTGCAAGTCCGTTGATTAAAACACTGTTCTTCAAATAAAGCAGAAAATGTCCGTCTACGAATGCCTTAACATAGTTACCCCATTGTATTTTCTCTGGAATAATCAAAAGACCACTGGTGAACATTTCATTACTGGTTCCAAGAGAAAAATCAATCAACCAAATCAACGGAAAGATTTGAACAATTGCAACTGCCGAAAGGATAACCCATAAAATTGTCTTCTTTATAATTACACCTTTTTCTGTCATCATAACCTCCATGCTACCTTCAGGTAGCTCAAATACTGTGCGAAAAGCACTCTCAGTACTTTTTGCCGGTTGAAAATACTTTTCTTTCAACCTTTCTGTCCCAGCTGTTTTTCACGGAAAATCCGGTTAAGCATAACAGTTACAAATAGACAGATAATGATAAATACCACACCAATGGCATTGCCGTAACCGTACTTGAAGGCTTTAAAGGCCTGCAGGTATAAGTAGTTCGCCGTAAATTGAGTACTGTCCCCCGGTCCTCCCTTCGTTAACAGGTATACAGTTTCCATCTGTTTTAAAGCAGAGATTACCGCCATTGTTACATTAATTTGAATCACTGGCTTCATCAACGGTAAGGTAATTCTCATAAAGGTTTGCTTTGGGCTTGCTCCATCTATGGAGGCAGCCTCATACAATACCGGGTCAATATTCTTGATTCCTGCATAATAGATTAACATACCCCATCCAAAGCCATGCCAAATCAATACGATTAAAACTGACCATATCGCCGTATCTGCACTAAACCAGTTAATTTTCCCTTGATAACCCAGCCCTTTCAGAATATTATTTAATAAACCGAAATCGGGATTATAAATGAATTTCCACAGATATGCGATTACTGCAACGGAAATAACATTTGGAATAAAGTAAACACATCGAAAGAACCCCTCTGCCTTACCCTGTAATTTATCCAGCACTGCTGCCACAACAATTGCAATGGGATGCTGAATTACAATAAATCCGATTGCCAGCAGAAGTGAGTTAATCAGTGCTCTGTGAAAGGTTTCATCCGACATTAGATCCAAATAATTTTCTAAGCCAATAAATTTTGCCTGACCCATACCTGAGTAATCCGTAAAACCATAATAGATGCTCAAGCAAATTGGAGCTAAAATGGCCAGTAAAAAGAGCAGTAATCCAGGTAAAATCAGACTAAATATAACCAATTTATTACTGTATAGTTTTTTCACACTAATCTCCATTCTTACGAAAACTTTAAATTCGGAGTAAACTCACGTGCAAAAGTCTTGACTTTTCGCACTATTAGCAATTATGAAATGGCTGCCCTCATTCGAAAGACAGCCATTTCCACGTATGTCCAAAGGACACACTTTTATTAGCATTTTACTTACATGCCTCTCCAATCTTTGCAAGGAAATCGCTAACGGAAGAGGTTCCATTAGAAACACTTTGGATCTCACTCTCGATAGCTGCTTTGAATGCAGAAGGTCCACAGTCATTAATCGGTGTTCCTGATACGCTGGTTGCATTCTTTAATATATCGGTGAAGGTCTTCTGTAATTCTGTTTCATTTCCTGACATATAAGCTGACTGATCCTGTGCTGACATACCAACACCCTTTTCCCAGCCATATTTTGATAACTTATCTGGTTGATACATAAAGTTTAAGAATTTAATTGCTTCGTCTTTTACCTTGGAATCTGCTGCTACGGCATATCCGCCGCCATTCCAAGCTGCAATATCGTTCTGTGAACCTTTACCGCCACTAATTGCTGGCATAGTAAATGCTCTTACATTATTTCTGATGTCTTCCGCAATATCATTATTTAAAGCCATGGAGGACTCCCAGCTACCCATATAGAACATTGCAGCTTGCCCATTGGTAAATAAGTTCATTGCAGTACCATAATCCTGTGAGTCGTATCCGGTCTGGAACATTCCTGCTTCGGCTGACTGAACCAATAAATCAACTGCCTGTGTAAACCTGGAATCAGAGAAATCTCCTGCGGTAACTGCCTTGTTAATCAATGCTGCTGCATCCTTTCCTTCTATACGGACTAGCAGGTCTGTCAAATAAATTGCCATTGGCCATCCGTCACCGCCATCCATTGCCACCGGAATAATGTCCTTTTCTTTGATTGCAGCGCTAAG
>JAFACO010000179.1 GCA_023425485.1 Bacillota bacterium | reverse complement strand
AACATGGAAAGTGAGCAGGGGTTAAATCCATTTAACAAACCTGCTCCAAATACAGCAAATCCGTGGATTATATCATCCTTTATAATCAACGTATTAGGATCAAGCACAGTCGTTGGCTTTGCACTAGCGTAATTATTAATGTATAATTCCAGTCCTTCTAGAATTGCTTTATCTCCAATAAGTGCCTGGTCGGATATAAAAATGACTGGGATTTCGCCTAGTTGATCGGATTTCAAGCCATACTCTTTTCCATAATCTCTTAAAAGAGTGATATTTTCGGGAACATACAAATTGTATCCAATGGCATTCACATCCGGATATTTAGCTTTCAGTTGATTAATGAAATCCACAGCTGTTTTACAAGACGCACAGGTAGTAGAGTAGAAGTAAATGAAGGTTGTCGCTTGGTCATCAAGATTGGAAATTGAATTGTTTTCAGTTTGAAAATCAGCTTTATCTGGATAATTAATCAAATGATCTATGGCCTCGCCCTGTAGCAACCTATCAATGTTTTCTTCAGTAATCTCTGAATTAAACAGATATTGGTCACCAATAAAGACGAGTGGGTAGATTCCTTTAATTACATCCGGAACATGACTATTTAATACATAGTTAGTCAGTTCCTCTTTGTTGGAAATTTCAGATACATTTATTTTATATAGTTTAATGTTCCTGGCGATTGCTAAATCATCCAAAAGAGAAGTGATTTCTTTACAACTGGAGCAATCAGGAGCATAGGCATATATGATAGTATCAATGTTCTCTTTACTAGCTGTTGTTGTGGTATCCGTTTGCAAACTGCTGTCTGAAGAGGAAGAGTTTGCATCTTGTATAACAATTGTCTGCAGTGAGGTATCAATATCAACGGTATATCCCATATAGGTATAGAGCATAGAAGATGTAAAGGTAATGCCATCTATTTTTTCGTTTTCCGCATCCAATACTTCAATGGTTGGATCATTGCTGTAGGTTATGATATTTTTATACCAATTGATATATAAGTAGCCCTTCTCATCAATAGCTTCTTCCTTATAAATTTCATCTTTACCACATCTTCCACATTCATTATACTGATAGTTGATTAAATCCAATACATCATATAGCGGAAGAAGTAATACCCCATCCTCATTTAATATACACTCTATTGTTTTTTCAGTATGCTGGTAGGTTATTAGAAACTTCTGTGAATCCGAATTTGAAAAACCAGCTAAAAAAGGAAAAAACAAAATAGGCAGTAAGAAAAAGAGGATTCGTTTATCTATAGAAAGCTTCATTATGTAAAATCCCCCATAATAGAATTAACACATATCCATATATATTTGGAAGAAACACGCACGCAAGTTTATCCGACTTGCGTGCATGTTCATAAAACTAGAATAATTAAATTTTAAATTAATAGGTAGGCCATCCATTCGTGAAATAAAGATCACTAATTAACAGGGTTGCCATTCCGTTATTCTCAGAATCGTAAGCATGGCGTACTAAAACATAATTGCTTCCGTTCTTATAGACATCTTGTCCACCAGGACCAACCCATTTTGCATTACCGGTATCTAAGTAGGTTACACCACCGCTGGCCATACTTACGCCATTCTTATCCACAAAAGGACCGGTGATACTTGTTGAACGACCATAACCAATCTTATATGTACTGTTAACACCCTGGCAGCAGGTTCCATAGGAACAGAATAAATAATAATATCCGTCCTTATAGATTAGAGATGGACCTTCGATGCCACCTGATTTATAAGCAATTGTATAGATGCTTCCGGAAGGTCTCCAGGTTGATGAATTCAATCTGACTACATGAATTCCATCGAACCAAGAACCAAATGCTAACCAAGGTTTGCCTTCAGCATCAATTGTTAAATTAGGGTCAATTGCATTATACGCATTTGTTCCAGATTTTGAAGAGATAACACACCCATCGTCTCTCCAATCACCTTTAGCAATACTGCTGCAGGATACAAGCCCAATGGCGGAATTGTTCTTCCCAAATTCGGATACAGAATAGAACATATAGTATCTTCCGTTGTAATAGGTAAGATCTGGAGCCCATACATCATTAGTGGTCATGTTAGGAGCGTATGTCTTCCACCAGGATAACGCGGAAGCAAAGACTTGTACACCATTATGCCAAGTGTATCCGTCCGAAGAGTATTTCATTTGGATTCCTTGACCAGTAAATGGAGCCCACCATAAATTGCCTTCCTTGATTATGGTAGGATCATGGGAGAATAAATCTCCGGATAGACCCCAGAATGCCGCTTGCGCAGGAACTGCGCTACTGCTAAACATGAACATAATCATGCATACAGCAATTACTTTTTTAAACTGTCTTAATTTTTTTCGTAACATAAATCCTTCTACCTCCTTAAAATTATTGGACTATTAAATTAGATATTTTGTGCCAGTTATCCTCCTTTCTATTAATAAATAACCATATTTACTGCAAAACTCAGGAAAATCTAGTCCACAAATTTTCGATGAATTCTGTTGCCTAATTAATGCCCCATCATTAATTTTGTAAATATTTACATATAATACTATATTTAACATAATACAGTTTAGTAAATTTGTCAATTAATATTTAATCATATAGTTTAATATTAAATTAAAGAGTGAATATAATTATTTTATGCGATTAAATAGGCACACTTTGAGGGACAAAAATATTTTAATAAACTATGATAGCAAATGGATATAGGTTGGAGTAAAATAGATAGATTAAGAATTAGGAAAATGGGATGTAATCTTTGAATTGTTAGAATTTCGTAGGTATAACTTATTTAGACAAAGTGAAAAGACCGCGAGGGGGAGCCAGGCGGTCTTTTCGATGAGGGGAGTATAAATAATTAATAAGGGGTTATTTTGCTTGGGGTTAAATCCAAGCAATATCAATTATAATATAAAATATAATTTTATGCAATATTTATCTAAATAATTCGTTCTCGTATTGTATATCCAGTACAATTTCATAATTATAATTCAAATAATGTAAAAAATACATTTTGCATGTCAGAAAATGTCTTAATAAAGAATCAAAAATGAATTGTATATACAAATTCGATGCATATTTTATAGATTAAAGCTAATAATAAGGGGTGTAATTTAACAACTCATATTTTTCCTAGGAGGATCATTTATGTCAAGCAATAACAATAATTCAAAGAATAACAACAGTGGTTATCAGACATCAAATGTTAGAAACAGCAGCAACAGTACAAGCAATAACAGCTCAAATAGCAATTCCAGTAGAAATGCTAGCACATCATCATCCGGTAATAACGCAAACAATACAAACTCAGGACGCAATACTACTTCAGATGTAAGATGTGAAAATACTTCCAAGGACTCATCTAGAGATTCTTCAAAAAACACTAATTCAAAAAATTCTTCTGAAAATAAGTCAGGCAAAAACAATTTTAGAGATTTTGACGATCTTGATAACAACTATTAATCTAATCTTGTGATGAAAATCCCTTTAACTCGTTTAAAGGGATTTTTTATTAGCAAATGATCACTCCTCTGAATATTATATATAGTGTGAGCAATTATATCTTAAAGCAATTACAGAGGTGGTGAGAATAAAAGTATGGCGTTTGATACAATTAAAACAAATGACATATTAAAATATATTGGAATGCCAAACGTGGTTATTATTGACCTTCGTGACAGGGATGAATTTGAAGCAGGACATATACCATCTGCAATTAATATTCCCTATGAACAGTTAGAATATCGAAAACGGAATCTTCGTCATGATGATCTTATAATCTTTTATTGTGGGCGTGGGCATATTAGTCTAATGGCAGCAAGGGACTTAATGAAGGATGGCTATAATATTAAGAGTTTATATGGTGGTTATCGTGCTTATCACGGTAAATTGGACCGTGGAAGATGAAATAGCATTGACTACGAAGCAAAAGAGCTTTACAATAGGAGCACGATATAACTTTGAAATACATGAATAAGCGATAAACGCTTGGAGGTAGAATGAAGCAATTGGAATACGTTTCGCCCTGTCATTTTGGTCTGGAGGCGGTATTAAAAAGGGAGATAATGGATCTTGGATGTGAGGTCATAAAAGTAGAAGACGGAAAAGTTAGCTATACAGGTGATTTAAACACATGTGCAAGAGCCAATATGTTTTTGAGAACAACGGAAAGAGTATTGTTAAAGGTAGCATCCTTTCAAGCAGTAACTTTTGATGAACTATTTGAAAAAACAAAAGCTTTGCCTTGGGAAGATTTCCTTCCAAAGGATGGTAAGTTTTGGGTAGCGAAAGCAAATTCAGTAAATAGTAAATTATTTAGCCCTTCTGATATCCAATCTATTATAAAAAAAGCCATTGTAGAAAGAATGAAACTTAAATATAAACAGGAATGGTTTGAAGAAAGTGGTAATTCTTATCCTCTTCGCGTGACAATTTTAAAAGATGAAGTAACCATTTGTATTGATACATCAGGTGAATCTTTGCATAAAAGGGGATATCGAAGGCTTACGAGTAAAGCTCCAGTAACGGAGACACTTGCAGCTGCACTCATTATGCTTACACCTTGGAAAAATGATAGAATTCTTGTTGATCCTTTCTGTGGTAGTGGAACAATTCCAATTGAGGCAGCTTTAATTGGAGCAAATATAGCCCCCGGTATAAATAGATCATTTCTTGCACAAACTTGGACAGAAATGTTTCCCGAATCTGTATGGGCACAAGCGAAGGAAGAAGCGGACTCCCTTGTTAAGAAAGATGTAGAGATGGTTATACAGGGTTATGATCTGGATGGCGAGATTGTAAAAGCAGCCAGACAGAATGCAAGATGGGCTGGAGTAGACCACCTAATTCATTTTCAGCAAAAGCCCATGAAAGAGTTAAGCAGTAGTAAAAAATATGGCTTTATTATTACAAATCCCCCTTATGGAGAACGTCTTGAAGATAAGGCGGAACTTCCTGGTTTATATAAAGAAATGGGTAAGGTATTTGCTGCCCTTGACTCCTGGTCATATTATATTATTACCGGATTTGAGGATGCACAGAAATATATAGGTAAACAGGCGGATAAGAACCGAAAAATTTATAATGGTATGATGAAAACTTACTTTTATCAATATATGGGGCCAAGGCCTCCAAAGAGAACGGATAATAAATAGTGTTTACTCTAAAAAGAAAAGGTACTACAGTGTAGCAGGTTATACCTGTGTGCTGCGGTACCTTTTCTCTATATTATTCTATATTATAAATTAAATATTCTTTTTCAGCCATTGAACGATATCGGTATAAACCTCTTCTTTATTCAGTTCATTTAATAACTCATGTCTGCAATCAGGATATAATTTGGTTTCAACTCTGCTAAAATTATTTTTCTTCAATATGTTTTGGAACTTTATAATTTCTTTTCCATAGTTACTAACGGCATCTTTTTCACCGCTTATAATGAAAAGAGGAAGGTCTTTTCTGGTTAAGCGTATGTTTTTTTTCTTTGTTGCATTTAATGTTATTTTTATAAGATCCTGATACATTGATGTGGAGCAAATAAAACCACTGTACGGATCATGCATATACGCTCCAACGACGGGATTGCTACGGGATAACCAGTCATAAGCAGTTCGGGTGGAGAGAGAAGTATATTTTTTTCCACCAAATAATAACTGGTTCATAAAGGGAGATATGTGTTTTGACCCTTTAAATTTCTTAATTACTGTAGCAAGGCATAAACCAGGTTTTGTAATGA
>JAFACO010000138.1 GCA_023425485.1 Bacillota bacterium | reverse complement strand
ATGCATAAGCCGATTAATGATTCCATGCATGGTGAGATTTTTGTACTTCTATACATTTCTCAGCATGAAGATAACGTGATACCCAGCGAGATCAGCAATGAGGTTGGCATCAGCACTGCACGAGTTGCAGCAACCCTGAACAGTTTAGAGAAGAAGGGTATGATTACTCGTAAGATTGATGTAAACGATCGCAGAAGAATTTTGGTGGAGATGACACCTTCTGGGAAGGAACTTATTGAGGATCATTTTAAGATGATTATGAAAATCACGATAAATATGCTCAGTTATCTTGGAGAGGAAGATGCAAAGGAGTATGTTCGTATCATGAAGAGGTTGGCAGAGAGAAGCCCGGACCATTTCTCTTAACATGCAGTCGCAGAATTGGTGACTGCATAAATTAAAGCTAATAACTAATAGTGTTAGATATATTCGGGGTTAAATAATAATAGAGTTAGATAATAATGGATTTAGAAAAAAGGAGAGTACAGTATATGTTTAAAATATTAAAGCGTTTAAAGGCGGCTGAATGGTTGCAAGCACTGGTGAGTCTCGTGTTCATTGTCTCCCAGGTGTGGTTGGACTTGAAACTGCCGGATTATATGTCTGAGATTACTACCTTAACACAGACTCCAGGAAGTGAAATGTCGGATATTTGGTTGGCTGGCGGAAAGATGCTTCTATGTGCACTTGGCAGTCTCGTAGCAGCAGTTATTGTTGGTTTCTTTGCAGCACGAATAGCTGCTTCATTTTCACAGAGACTTCGTAGCCAGTTGTTTTCAAAGGTTGATTCTTTTTCCATGGAAGAGATTAATCGTTTTTCAACGGCAAGTTTGATTACCCGTTCAACAAATGATATTACACAGGTGCAGATGTTGATCACTCTTGGACTTCAAATGATGATTAAAGCACCAATCATGGCTGTGTGGGCAATAACAAAGATTACTGGTAAAGGACTTGAATGGTCAATTGCTACTGGGGTAGCAGTTGGTGTACTAATTGTAGTAATTATTTTTATCATGATTTTTGTAATGCCAAAGTTTAAGAAGATGCAAATTCTCACGGATAACTTGAATCGAGTAACAAGAGAAAATCTTACGGGATTACGTGTTATTCGTGCCTACAATGCAGAAAAGTATCAGGAAGAGAAATTTGAAGCTGCCAATGAGGAACTTACTGCAACACAATTATTTACAAATCGTGGTATGGCGGTTATGATGCCGGTAATGTCGTCCATCATGAGCGGAATGTCCTTGGCTATCTACTGGATTGGAGCATATTTAATTGACGGAGCAGCAGCTATGGATCGTCTTTCCCTATTCTCCAATATGGTGGTATTCTCCTCCTATTCCGTACAGGTAATCATGTCCTTTATGATGTTAGTAATGATTTTTGTAATGCTGCCCAGAGCTACTGTTTCTGCAAAGCGTATCAACGAAGTATTGGATACGAAACCTACCATCGTAGATGGAAATGTAAAGGAAGGCGTAGCTGGTAAGAAAGGTGAGATTACATTTAATAGAGTAAGCTTTCAATATCCAGGTGGTTCGGATTATGTACTTCAGGATATTAGCTTTACGGCAAAGCAGGGTGAAACCGTTGCATTTATCGGCTCCACTGGTAGCGGTAAGAGTACTCTGATTAATTTAATACCGAGATTTTATGATGCAACGGAAGGTAGTATTTCTATTGATGGTGTTGATGTAAAAAAATACGCACAAGATGCATTACACAATAAAATTGGATATGTTCCTCAAAAGGCGGTAATGTTCCGTGGCACCGTTGGTAGTAATGTTGGGTATGGAGACAATGGTAAAGCAAAACCAGATATTGCTGATATAAAAACAGCGATAAGAATTGCACAAGGAACGGAATTTGTTGAAAATATGGATGGGCAATATGAAGCAGAGATTGCACAAGGTGGTACCAATGTGTCCGGTGGTCAGAAACAGCGTCTTGCCATTGCCCGTGCCATCAGCCGTAAACCAGAAATCTATATTTTTGATGACAGCTTCTCAGCACTTGATTATAAGACAGATCGAGTTCTTCGTTCTGTACTCAAAAAGGAAGCCGCAGGAGTAACCAGCCTGATTGTTGCACAAAGAATTGGAACGATTATGGATGCGGATCAGATTATTGTTTTGGATGAAGGAAGAATAGTAGGAAAAGGTTCACATAAAGAACTACTAAATACCTGTGATGTTTATAGAGAAATAGCCATGTCCCAGTTAAGTGAGGAGGAATTGTTAGCATGAGTGAAACCAATAGAAAACAAAATACAGCAAGAGGCCCAATGGGAGGAGGTCCCATGGGAGGTGCAGTTGAGAAACCAAAGAATTTTAAGGCTACTATGACAAAACTTTTATTATATTGTAAAAGCTACTTAGTACCAATAATAATTGCATTGGTTGCAGCGGCAGCAGGAACCATTCTCCAAATTATAGGACCGGATAAACTGAAAGAATTGACCAATGAAGTAATGAAAGGCCTCCCTGCGCTAGTAAATAACACCCCGGTCATCGGTAATATAGATATGACAGCAGTAGCAAATATAGCATGGGTTTTGGTGTTCTTCTATGCAACTGCATTTATACTCAATTATCTACAAAGTTATATTATGGCTACTGTAACGCAAGTAATTTCTAAGAGAATGAGAACAGATATCTCCCAAAAGGTAAATCGTTTACCACTAAAATATTTTGATTCTACCAGTTACGGTGATGTGCTTAGCCGTGTTACTAATGATGTGGATACCATTGGGCAAACCTTAAATCAAAGTATAGCAACTTTAATAACTTCTATTACCAT
>JAFACO010000128.1 GCA_023425485.1 Bacillota bacterium | reverse complement strand
CTATCTCCAACTATGAATCTGGGAGAAATGAACCCTGCTTCCACCGATTGGTCGCTCTATCTAAATACTTTGATGTAACCTGTGATTATCTACTGGGTGTTACGGAAAACTATACGCCAAACTCTGGAGAGATAATTGATAAGGATATGGTTGAGTGTTTTGATTTATACAGGCAACTATCACCGAAGAATGTATCGGAAATGAAAGCTTATATGAGATATCTCCTACATAAGCAAAACACGGAATAGATTGCATATCTTTGCAAATCTAATTTCTCGGTATGTGAGGAGTTGCGTTATCATGGAACAAAAAGCTCCTACTTATAGGCACAGTAAATGCATGCTGTTATTATAAGCAGGAGCTTTTCAATATGATACTAGTACCTAACTAAGCATTCACACCGCAACATTTCTTATATTTCTTTCCGCTTCCGCAAGGGCATGGATCATTACGACCAACTTTTTTCTCCTTAACAACAGTTCCGGAGTTCTTCTGTTCACGATACAATTCCTTTCTGCGCTCCGGTGTAAGAAGTGTATCCCACTCCTCTAAATCATAGAGCCAGTCCGCCTGTGCACCAACCATATTGTAATAAAGCTTTTCTTTATCATAAGCAAGACTTACCTTGGTGTCCTTGTCCATTTCATCAATAGGATTTGGTGTAATAAGACTCTCATCAATTCCATCTAAAAACCCAACCATTATGCTTAATTCAAGGTTAAATTCCTTTGCTAATTCTTCTACGGTTCCTTCATAAACCTTATCTGGATTGGCAAGTAATACTTTGTATACTTCCTTCTCCTGATTGAAATAATTCGCCCAGAACATCTGACCTTTTTGGTCATTCATTTCCTTAGAATATGCATAATCTCTCCACTCTTGTAATAAACCCATGTTTTCATCCTTCCTCGTACTCTTATTCTACATACGTAATCATGGTAAATACGTTATGTATGCAGTGTTCTGTATTATTTCTCTGCTAATACAAACACTAGGTTCAATGATATTATTTCATTTCGATATAACCATCGCTACGATTATAACATGTAATTTATATAATTTCCATGCTGAAATATTTTTTATTTAATGTATAAATAATCTAAAAGTGTATCATAATAGTAATATCCTAATGTGGAACAAAGGCGTTCCGTGAGGGATGTAAATGCGTATGCTCTTTCATAATTGGACTCCCCCTCCAATTATGATCACGAAAGAGAAGTTAAATACTTATCCTCCCCTTTTTAGTGAAACCCCTGTCAGAGATGACAGGGGTTTTGCTTTGCGTGAAACAGGATCTGCTTAACTAAACTCTTCATAAAATAAGGAATTCATTTTCTCTGAACGTATTTAACACCATTTTCTTAAAATAAGCTTGAACTTCATCTTGTTCAAATGCCTTCTTTATGATTGTATCCTTAATCAGTGCTGTAAAATTTGATACAACATCTGAAGTCGGAGCAGGTGAAAACATCCCCATTGAAGAAAATAAATCAGTCCTTCTAAGCCCAAGATTACTATTACGAAAGATCCCTAACTACAACTTCTTTAAAGTGGCAATGGCTGGTTTCGTATACTCCCATTCCGATTTGACCATATTGATAGGTATCATCCTGATAGTCAAATATTTTTACGTCATTAATAAACACCGAGATAATATCGTTCCTCACTATTACTTTGAAACGGTAGTCTGTATTGTACTCATATCCAAAAAATTCTTCCGCCAATACACTTATACTTTTATGTCTCTTTATCAATGCCACTCGATTATTACCGTAAAACCCAAATCCATAATATCGAATTCCACCCTGTAATCTGAATAATACTAGATGGTGATTTCCTCTTTGCGGATTTACCGTACACTCATAGGAATAATTCCTGGCCGTGTAGCAACCCGTATAAGCCTCGCCTTCATCACAGCAGCTTCCGCTTAGATACTTGCCATCTAATTCCCATAAACCATTTTTATAGGTAAACTGGCTGATTTCTTTATGCAAGGTCGAATGCCCAAATCCATAATTTTCAATCTTTTCTTTCTCAAAGTTGATATTAAAGGATGGTTTACCTGAAAACTCCAGATATTTCATATATACCATCATTTTTTTATCATTTATTAAGGTATCTGCATTTTTATATAGTACAATGCCTGCTTCTTTGATAAGAGCATCTTCCACTAAAGGTATGTGATATTCCAATTTAGTCCACTGTTCTAATAATTCATAGCTTTTTGAAAAATAGGTTGTTTTATTATTAATATCAACTACATAAATTTTTGCATAGAGAACAAATCCACTGCTATTGTAAATGTCTGTTTTTATTGTCTGACCCGAATACAAAATCGGTGTAAATGCAGGATCATAATGGGAATCATGCAAATCTTCCGGTTGATAATATGTTTTATGAAAAATACTTACTTCTGTGCTATCGAGAAATCTGTTGGCAGTAATCTTTAGGCAGCGTTGGCTATTCTCAAAAAGTGTATTTTCCATATTAATTTCTGCATACTTATTATTGGATTTTGTTCTCATTGCCTGGGTGGACTTGGGAAGCTTAAAATGCATAATATTATTTTCACTGTAGAATATATCCTTCCAATCTTCTGGCGGATTCATTCCTGCAATTCTATATCCTAATTCACAAAAAACTTCTGTGCTTTTTTCAACAGTTGTGATATTAAGTCCACCGATTACGCTGGAAGACAATAATAAATCGTTAATTGGCTTAATCCATTTATCTTCGATGGACTCTATACCAACAAGAACACCCAGGATGGAACCAACATTGCCAGCATTGCAATCCGTATCCCAGCCACACATATTACAGATACCTATTGTCTTGCTGAAATCTCCTTCTCCGTATAACATTGAAAGTATCATCACTGCTGAATTCGGTATAATATGACAGATTCCCAGATATTTATCATATCCGTAATTTTGTTGAACAAAGCGGAAGCATTCTCTCCAATTTTTATTTGTATCGGATAGATAGTAATTAATTACTGCCTGTGCCATCTGATAATAACCGGAGGTCGTTGGAAGCATCGATAAACCAATGCGAATAACTTTTTGAATATTTTTCTCGGCATATGCGGCGCTAATGCAAGCAGCTACAAACATGGCTCCGTTAATTCCTTCTCCGTCATGGGACACACTTGCCATCTTGGAAGCATATTGAGACGCCAGTTCAGGATTACCTGGTGCAACAAAACCCCAACAGTCACTAAATATTTGTCCGCCAATTTGTTCGGCGCAAGCCAAACCGTTTTGTTCTATTGATCCAGACATCGGTGCTTCCAAATCATGTTTCAGATTCATATAAGCTGTATGCTCGGTTGATATACCATAACCACCCCACCAGAAAAAACCATGATTTTCGGGTGCGTAATTCAACCACGTATATCCCATCTCTTTTTCATTAATTTCATTTATTTTATGACAATAATCCTTAATAGCTCTCACAAAAAAAAGCGGACCATTACTGTCATCATCTGCTGCATAATCTATATAATTAACCAGATATCCGTTTATATTACCATATACCTTATTAATCTGCTCATACGTCCAACCTTCAATCGGAGATCCTAAACGGATACCAATGATCTTCCCAAGCCATCCCGCATAAGTTTTCTCTATGTAATCCTTATTAATCATATTATCCTCCTGACTCACACCATAAGTAAATTTTTCATCAACCTGTCCTCTTTATTATAAAAACTTTATCGTAGAATTCCTTATGCATTAAATTACTTGCTCTTCTTACCTATCACCAAACGTTTTTAAAAGATTTCAGCCAGATATCCGATACCTATTTTGTTTTGTTAACACTACTTCACCTTAACCGTTAAGGTAACTACCTTCTTGGTTCCATCTGCCAATGCCGCAGTTACCGTGATTTTAGTATTTCCCTTCTTCTTCCCTGTTATTTTACCCTTTGAATTAACTGTAGCAATCTTGCTATTCGCCGATTTATAATTTATCTTCACTTCATTATTAATGCTTGTCGCATTGCTATATTCCTTCACTAGTGTAAGGGTTTGCGGCAAGGCAACTTTAAGTGTAGTAGTTTTTCCCTTTTGAATCGTCTGTTTTGTTATACTAACCCTTATCTCATTGATATAATCATATATCGTTGCTTCCCTAATTACGAAGTCTTTTATCATAACCCCTGAATACATCCCAATCCCGGATATAATGACAGCAGCAGTACCTTGATTCACATTATTAAAATAAGAAACAGTATAGTCTACATTTTCTATTAGTCCTGTGATTGAGACCACGGGTTTCTTTTCGATTCCATCATAATAATAGTCTATCTGAGATAATTCCGCTCCATATGTATTGATATCTGTTATTGGCAGAATAACGTTACCTTCAGTTCCTGAAGGTGTAGGCGATGGAATGGATGGGCTTGACACATAATAATAGTATTCCGTATCTTGAACCTGGACCAGTCCTGCAGTAATAGGTATTCTGCCGTAAGGCACCGCGTCCGAAGGGTCGGCACAGTAAAACATCCCGTTTGTATAGTCAGTTAATAACACTGCGTGAGATCTGGGGATACGGATTTGATCAAATAATACAATTCCCTCAGGGTGCTGCTGTAATAAGGCAAGTGATTCATTTACCGGATCACTCCCAAAGGGAGCCTTACTCACCGTAATACCCTCATAGGTGAAGGTATACTTCAGCCCAACCCCATCAATCCAAGCCTGCTGCTTAATCTGATCTGTGGTAATATTGGCCCAATTTAGATTTCCCGACAATATGGCTGCCCTTCGAACTAGCATGGTGGCAGCTACCAATGTACATTGCAAATCTCCATTGACTTGCTTTAGAAATACATCAGGATAATTAATTTCCTCAAAGGTCGCTGCCTTTGACTTCATTATGTACAGGTTACTCACCCCAAAAAGATCCATGGTGAAAATCAGCATTATTAAGCTGAGAGCTGTCATTTGTTTTCGAAACCTCACTCGGTATCCTCCTAAGTGTATTTATTAATTTCTTTTCTACCCCTTATCGTTGCATCTTCAAGGTTATAGTTTTATTTTAAAGCATAGAGATTGCTGTGTCTACTTGTTATGCACAAAAATACTTCTTTTTTCCTATATTACCAG
>JAFACO010000082.1 GCA_023425485.1 Bacillota bacterium | reverse complement strand
ACTGTGAGCTCCGTTCTGCCAGAAAATTGAATTAGTTACATCATAAACGATTCCATCAACAGCGATATATGCCGGATTTCCATTTTGTCCATTGTAAGTTTTTAATTCTTCTAATGTAAATTCCCGTTGTCCAGAAGGGTTTTCCTCCTCTGGATTCACAGAGCCACCTGTAAAAAATATCAAAGCTGTTAAAACTAATAATATTGTTTTTTTCATTTTGCCCTCCACTTCTATTAAAAATCTAATCTTAGCATTTAGCTTTTACAAAACATTTATGTACTAATTTTTATCACAAATTATAGCAACTATTGATTATCAAATTTAAAACTATTGAAAAATGTAAAGTTCAGATAAAGGCTCGATTTTGCTTGGCTAAACAGTTACAAAAAATACCTCCACTAAAATATTAGTTATTAGAAACTGACATTTTAAAAGAGGTATTTTATTAAATCTTAATTTATGACAAATGAAACGACTTGCTGTTTCATCTTGTTTTAATCTTCTTTTCCGCCTTTTTCTTTGTAATACGAAATAGCGTATCAATTACAAAGATACCTAATGCTATGGCACCTGCAATTTGTAGTGTCTGAAAGAAATAATACGAAGTTTTATCAACTGTATTATCTAGTATGCTTTGAACAATTTGATACATACCAGCTCCCGGAACTAATGGTATTATGCCTGGTATCAAGAACATGGTTACCGGGGTCTTATACACCCGGGCTTCTATATGGGAAGCTAATGCTACAATAAGGGTTGCAAAAAAGGTAGCTGTTACTTTGTCATCACAAATCTTTAAAATAAACAGATAAACGATCCAACAGAGTACCCCAGCCATTCCTGATTGAATTAAATATTTCTTCGGTAGATAAAATAAGATAGCAAAGGCAGCTGTAGCAAAAAATGCACTAATACATTGAATAATCATAAAGAAACCACCTTTTCTAATAAATGAAATAATCCCATTCCGGCACCAACACCTACTGCTATGGCCAGCGAAATTACAAATGCTTCAACAGCTCTTGCAGTTCCTGAATTATAATCCCCCTGCAAAGTATCACGTATTGCATTGGTAATAGGAATACCGGGCACTAAAGGCATAATGGAACCTATAATTACAATCTCTTGATTCACATTGATCAAATAACGTGCAAATATCATTGTAATGAAAGCAATAGCAAAACTTTTGGCTGCATCCACCATAAAAGCACTTCCTATTCGCGCATCTAACAATCTGCTGATAAATACGATACACACACCATTTAATGCAGCTAGTAAGCACTCTGTGATACCACCGCCAAACAACCCCGCAAACCCTGCATTTGATATTATTGTTGCAATAGCTACAACTCTCTTACTATAGGTCAGATTGCTCTGCACACTATCCAGCTTATCCAGTGCCTCATCCACCGTTATTTTCCCATCACATAAATTTCTAGAAATCTGATTTACTTCATTAATATTATTTAAATTGTTGGCTCTATTATTAATTCTCCTTACACCACTGATTGACTCTATGGTGGGGTCGGATAAGGAAGCAACAATACCAGTCGTCGTTGCATAGATCTCCACCGATTGAAGCCCCGATATTCTAAGGATTCGATTCATAGTATCCTCTACGCGGAAGGTCTCGGCACCACTTTGTGCCATGATTTGACCAGCCAGCATTGCAGTCTTAAATAACTTCTTATAGTCCATTACCATTCTCCTGTTACTTATTTAGCTGCTAGAAATAGTTTCACTAATAAAACTATAAATTAAAAAACAGCTTTCATGGAATATATTTTACCATAGAAAGCTGTTTTTTAAAGTTATTTTTTATTTCCTTATGAAATAATTATATGAGGAGTATACGAGATATTCCTACCAATTTTTCAATTATATGTAATGCGTGAATTAATATATTCCGGTGTTTCTATCGTTCTTGTGCCTTAGTAAATGTCTAATTCCTATCAGCCTCCGATACACCCTTCGTTACACCATCTTTTTGCACTTTTTCTAGAATCCTTGGTACGACTAGACCAGCACCACCTTTCTTGCATTACTTTATTAGTAATGTTACTTAAGGTTCATCCAATCCGTATTTTTATTACATATCCTTTGACTAAGGTTCTGTACGTTAACCTTATAAAATTATGATATGCTATAGTAAAGATATTGTTACTTTATTAATAAATTAATTATTCCTAGGAATCCCATATGGATGGAAGTCTCTCGCAACATCAAAATAAAATGCCGCTTGTGCTGCGGATGTGTATGGTGTAATCCATAAATATCCTATTCCAAGAGTAAGCAAAGCAAGAATTTCCCAACCTATAAAACTAATCTGTAAACAGAATAATCTCCATTTATTTCCTACCATCATTTGTTTTGAATATCCTATCGCCTCATTTGCAGTCATATTGGGATATTCCTCAAGGATATAAGGGGTCATTGCATAACTATAGGCGGCAATAATACCCGGTATTATAAACAGTAATGTCCAAAGAAGAGTATACAAGCCCATTAATAATTGCATACAAAAGCCCTTCCAAAATATATGAAATCTTGAAAACAAATCCTGAAACCTTACCTCCATACCCATTACTAACTTTTTATTAAAATGAGCATACCCCAGAGCGATTGCTCCTCCAATAAAGAACTTAATCATAAGCATAGTAAATGCAAACATTAGAAAAATGCCTATCACAAGTGTAAGCAACAATAGTACCTGTGAATTCGAAGTATCAATATACTCTCTACCTCTTTCTCTCCACACGGTATTTGAATTATAATAACTTCCCCCTCCCAATATACTGGCTACTAATCCTGTTCCAACTGCAACACCCCAGCGGTTTCTTAGCCCATCTCTTGCAATTCTGCGAAAATCACTTGCAAATAACATGCAATACCTCCCCATTTTTGTCTATCATAAACAGATTACCTGTTATGATTTAGTAAAAATTATTCACGGTTATAACCTTCTATATTTCTTAAGTGCTATAATATTAAGTATAAAAAATACACCAATAAAAAGCAATAGCGAATAAACGCCAGACAGAACCTCAGGACTAAACGCTTCCCCATTAACCAATACCCCTTTTAAGGAATTACAGGCATAGTAAACAGGCATGATTCGTGATAGTGTTCCCAAATGAAATGGCAATGTATCAAGAGAAATTAATCCAGAAAAGAAAATCTGCGGTATTACAACTACCGGAATGAATTGCATGATTTGAAATTCATTATTTGCAAAAATGGAGAAAAATGCTCCCATACACACCGCAGTCATGGATAATAGTATCATGATAAGCCCAGCAATTAATATAGGACCATTCATAGTCATATGCAGTACCCATTTCACATAGGACAATAAGATAACGCTTTGCAGCATTGCAAATATTCCAAATCCCAATGTATACCCAAGTACCACCTGCCAGCGTTTTACTGGAGTAACCATAAGCCTTTCCATGGTTTGATTCGTTCGCTCTCTAACAAAAGAAATTCCAGCTAAAATGAAAATCAGAAAGAAGGAGATAATGCCCAATATAATATATCCTAAGCTGTCAAAAAGATTATCCTCCATATTTCCATGTAAAAATTCTGTTCTCATTACACTAATTGGATTAAGCTCCTTCATTGCATTTGAGATTGCCTTCTGTAATACTCCACTTTTAACAGCATCATTGCTTTCCATATAGAGAACAACCTCATTATTCTCCAGGTATAAAACTGCATCCACCTCTTTTTCCTTAACAGCTTCCTTTGCCTCTTTGATTTCAAGCGTGATTACCGAAACATCTTGTTCCTTAATCTTCTCCACCAGCTGTTGTGGCATTCCATTCTCAGCAATACTTGGTTTATAATCCGAATCCCCTAGTAAAAAATAGATTAATGTAAACAATAGTACAGGTACAATTAGGATGAGACCAAGGGATCTCTTATCATTTACTGTCTGACGAATAATTCGTTTCATTATATATCTTGTTTTCATCCCTTTATCTCCCCTCTCCGTAAGAATAATTCCTCTATGGTCTGATGCTCCGTTTGAGCCAATAAATTACTTACCGTATCACAAGCTATGATATCTCCATTATAGATCAAACCTAATCTGTCACATTTAATTGCTTCATCCATAACATGAGTGGTTACGATAATTGTGATTCCTTGTTGCTTTAATTCATAAAATTCATCCCATATTTTTTTACGAAGTATCGGATCAATTCCCACGGTTGGCTCATCTAAAATAAGCACTTTCGGGTTGTGTAAAAGGGATACTGCTAAAGATAATCTTTTTCTCATTCCACCAGAATAATTCATAACTTTTTTCTTAGCATCCTCTTCTAATTCCACTAATTTTAAAACCTCATGAGCACGCTTTTCCATCTCACCTCTGGACATCTGATACATACCACCAAAGAACATAAGATTATCAAATCCAGAAAGATCGCTGTATAAGGCATCGTTTTGTGGCATATACCCGATGATGTTCAGTGCTTTCAGATTTGGAATGGTGTAATCCATCATTTTTATTTCTCCACTGTCTGCACCAATAGCACCAATAATAAGTCGGATTAATGTAGTCTTACCTGCCCCAGAGGGACCAATTAAACCAAAGATTTCATTCTCCTTCACCTGTAGATCAATGTTATTTAATACATTCTGCTTTTTAAATGCTTTTGATACTCCATTCACATGAATTAGCATATCTTACGCCTCCTGGGATTTCTTCTATTTATTACCAGATATCCATTTAATCTTGATATTACTACTTGCGAATCTTCTTGTCAACTAACACACTTATGTCAGGAGCAAAATGAAAAAACCTTCTCCAAATATATTTGAAAGAAGGCTTATTTCATCTTGGCAGTATTTTATACTACTATTACATGTGTCTTTCCATCATCTAAAAGTGATACCCGTTTGCCAGATTTCTTTTCTCCGTCAATGGTATAGGACTCCGTTAATAAATTCCCTTTACTTCTGCTCTCAATCCTAATCTCATACTTACTGGATTTGTACTGATAGGTAATGGTATAATTACCAAAGGACTGAGGTGTTGTTGGATCAATGATTAATTCTTCTCCTTCTTTCCGAATACCCAGGAACCAATTCACTAACCCCTGATACATCCATCCAGAGGAACCAGTATACCAGCTCCAACCACCTCTGCCTGTGTAGGGTGGACTTAGGGAGATATCCGCTATCATGACATAGGGTTCCTTCTCGTACCTTAAGGCATCTTTTCTGTTGGCAGTAATATGGATAGGGTTTAACAAGGTAAATAATCGGTGTGCCATAGTATAATCCCCATGAATTGCTGTTGCTATTGCCAGCCAGGTAGCTGCATGGGTATACTGCCCGCCGTTTTCTCTAATACCAGGAATATAGTTTTTGATATACCCAGGGTTCCTGCTGGTCTTATCAAAAGGTGGGGATAAGAGCAGGGAGATGGAATCCTCCTCTCGAATCAGATATCGCCAGGCTGACTGCATCGCTGTAGCTGCTCTTTCTTTTCTAGCACCGCCAGAAATTACACTCCAGGATTGACTGATGGAATCTATCTTACATTCATCGCTTTCTTTCGAACCCATTTTCGAACCATCGTCATAAAAGGCTCTCATATACCAGTCCCCATCCCAGGTATGCTCTTCTATACTCTTTAATAGATTGTCTCTTTTTATTTCTTGTTCTTTCGCATATTCCTCATCCCCGACTTGATAGCAGATAGGTATAAAGTCTCCAAGAAGTGTGTATAAAAACCAAGCCAGCCACACGCTTTCACCGAGACCATCTTTACCAACTTCGTTCATACCATCGTTCCAGTCACCGCCACCCATAAGAGGTAGACCATGCTTACCAAGTCTGGTTATATTAATTGTTTTCTTGCAATGTTCATATACACTTTCAGATAAGTCGGATATATCCGGTGTGAACATAATATCATGTTCCCCTTCTTTTAATAATGGCCCTTTAATATAAGGTACCATTTCGTTTAAGATTGAGGAGTCATTTGTGCTTCGAATATAGGCAGCAGTTGCATACGGTAACCATAATAAGTCATCTGTAATTCTTGTCCTTACTCCTATTCCCATAGGAGGGTGCCACCAGTGCTGAACATCACCTTCTTCAAATTGACGGCTGCAGGAGATAATGATTTGCTTCCTAAGTGCATCCGGATTGGTAAATACCAGTGATAGTGTATCTTGAAGCTGATCACGATAACCGTAGGCTCCTCCGCACTGATAAAACGCAGCTCTGGCATTAATTCTACAAGAGATGGTCTGATAAATAAGCCATCCGTTTACAAGATAATCAATCGCCTTATCCTTGGTTTGTACTTGGATTGTGCCAAGGATACTCTTCCAGTACTCTTTCACCTTTGCAAGTTCAATGCCAGCTAAACTAACATTCCTGTACTTGTTCCGTATTCTGTGTATTTCATTTCGGTCACCGTCCTGACCAAGTCCAAATAAAACAGTTTTACATTCTTGTGGTGCAATGGCAACCGAAACCTGAATCGCACCACAAGAATCATATCCTGATCCCGTGTGACAGGATAATTTGGCATCAGCTCCTCTGGGATTTAAAATATCTCCCTTAGGACCTAAGAATTCCTGTCTATCTCCAGTATAGCCAATTGTCATTTCACTGGAAAACATATACGCTAATAAATTTTGAAAATTCATTGTGTAAACATTCTTTGCACTTAAATACTCATGTTCATTATTATAAGTGGTCAGTATATAGGGATTCGTGTGTTCTCTTTGTGTACCAAGTACCCATTCGACATAGTAGGATAGACATAAATATTTGGTACGATTAGAATTATTCGTTAATTTTAGTTCCCATATCTTAACAGATTCCTCTAACGGTGTAAAAATAGTAAGCTCCTGCTTAAGCTCTGTTTCTTCATGCAGAAATTTTGAATATCCAAAGCCATGTCTTACAATATAGTTGCCCTTATCTGTTCTACCTAGAGACATGGGCGTAATAATGTCACCAGTTACTTCATCTAGAATATAGATAGCTTCCGAGGCTTTATCACAAACCGGATCATTGGACCAGGGAGTAATTTTATTCTCCCTGCTGTTGTTAGACCAAGTGAAGCCTGCACCGGATTCCGATATTTGAAAGCCAAAGTTCTTATTAGCTATAACATTAATCCAAGGTGCCGGAGGCCTCTGATTGCCTTCTAAAAGTATCTGATACTCTTTTCCGTCAGCCACAAAGCCTCCAAACCCATTAAAGAACTCAGAGGTAAGATCTTCATTTTTCTCAAGTTCTAACGATTTTTCTGCAATCTCCAAATCCTACGCCTCCTATTCCTCTACATAAAACTCATTTAAATGCTCTTTTAAATTCCGAAAATAGATGCCTGTTTTATCAGAAAACACAATTCTGGCAACAGTGAATAATAAATCAATTTCAGCAGGTATCATCTGATAGGTGTGTATCATGAAGAAACTTCGTTTTTCATCCGCACTATCATGTATTCGTAACGAACTTGTCATATCATTAATAAGATCGTCTACCTCCTGAAGATAGCCATGCTTTGCATCAATTAGGATAATTAAATCTACCATAACGTGATTAATTCTTAAGTATTCATATGCCTTAAGAACCTCCTTAATCACCCCTGCCTCTTCAATGGATTGCACCTTTAATAATAGGATTGGATTATCCCCTGATACTCCAAACTTCCACAGGAAGCTTTGATTTTTGAAGTTTCTTCTTAAATTTTCAACAGGTCCGCGATATTTTCTCGCAGGATAAAAGATTGGGCTGATTAAGTTTTGGAACGCATTCATCTGCGCTCTTGTTATTTCAAGATATTTCAGTTCAATATCTTTTTGGAGACGGAATTTTTCAAAAATATCATCAATTCGATAGGCAACACTTAGCTCTTCACCGATCTTTATGGCTTCTTCTTGGGTCTCACAAATACCTGTAACAAAGGTAATACAAGCAGTCTCGCCAGCTTTAACTACCACTTGAGCTCGCATGCTCATAATTGGGTCATTACAAAAGCCGGATTGGTTTGAAAATGAAATACTTCCTATGACCGCTTCTGGATTTTGTAGTGTATGATTTCGACCAATAAATCTTTTTCTATCATTTTCATACTCTATTCTTCTGGTTAGGGGCGTCGCAGAACGAATCATTTGAAGAACATAAGGATAACTACTTTCCTTTTTACTTCTCCGCTTTGACAAGAAGATATCTTGCTCTGTCAGGAATTCACTCTCAACAAATAATTTATTAAATGCAGGGTGACTAAGCTCTGCCATGTGTGTATCCCCAACAACCTCAAGATAGCTTGTAAGTTCAAAGGTTCTGTCCTGATTGCTGTTGTTGGTTATACTGACCTTACGTAATTCGATATGATGATCCGGATCCAGGCTGACAATTGTTCGAGTTGAAATGTCTCCATCCCTTCGTTTGAATTCCGCTTGATGGGGAGTAAATAACACCTGATATTCGTCCGGTTCCGTTTTTGTCGGTTGATATGCTGTGCTCCAAAGCTTGCCTTTTTGCTTATCCATAATATAAATATAGTTACCTGTATTCGCATATAGATCTGCTCTCCAGCGATATAACATCATATCACCATACTTACTAAATCCATCTCCGTCCGAGGTAATCATTACAGAGTATCGATTGTTATTTAAATAGTTCGCAACTGGAATTTCTGGCGTAACACTATTTACATAACGGTTGCTATACATATCTTCTTTAAATAAAGGTTTACCCGATTTTATGGTATAACCGCGCTTTGCAATTGAAATTAAATGTGATTGTCGTCTTTCTTCCAATAAAACCTCAGTTGCACGAATCATTGCCTCTGAGTGGAAGCGTTCACGCATAATACCATGATGAAGGAAATTATTAATTGCAACCAGAATCATGCCCTGATGATGTGCCATGTAAGATCTTACAATGCAATAGGGTGTCATTTCAGCTGCGTTCGGCAGATTAAAATCAATTGCCTCATAGAAACCATAGTCTCCATACACCCCCTGATCCATAAGTCGTTTCAGGTTGTTAATTCCTTCCTCTTCGGCATATTCCAAAGCCAAAACAGTTGCATAAGGTGTAACAACCATGGAGGTTTTTCTAACCGGTTGCAGACTTATCTTTGGTACTCCAAACGCTTTGTACTGATAATTGGAATTTAAATCAAAGCGATAATACTGTGATTCAGAAATACCCCAAGGAATATTCGCTTCTTCTGCATAAATCATCTGCTGCAATACTGCTGCCTTTGCTGTTTCTTCGTAAACCGAGCCCTCATATTCTTTAAATACCAGTTTGGGCATTAGGTATTCAAACATAGTTCCACTCCAGGATACAAAGCAGGGATTTCCATTCACCATTGTCATAGGTCTTCCAAGCTTAAACCAGTGCTTTAAAGGAACATCATTTCTTGCAATTGCAAGCAAGCTTGTAAGAGCAGACTCTGAGGCTAATAAATCATAACAACCACCATCTAACACATGGTTGGATACATGATAACCGATATGAAACAGCATTCGTTTCTCATTAAATAAGAAGCTGAAGTCTACATTTGCATGGATATGATCAATTCGATTGCAAAGAGTTTTTATTCTATTAACCATATTTTTTGCATACTTATTGTCATCCTCAGCAAGCTTATACAATGTGGGATAGGACGCAAAGCTTAATTCTTTTAACTTAAAGTCTGCTATTTCACTTACTATTCCTTCCACTTTACTTAATAACTCATTACAGGAACAACTATTCTCTGTACGTTTAATATCCTTACCGCTTAAGTCATCCCAGATATCCGTAATATCCTCTACAAATTCTCCCAATGTGTCATAATCATCCTGAAGTTTATGGCAGTCGCATTGATTTTGCTTATTACCACGAACTAGCTCTTTGTTACTTTCTTTAATGGCATATCGTAACTCTTCCACCAAATTATGAGGAATAATCGGTTTCTTGATTTGTTCTAATAGTCCATTTTTTAATGCAATTAAGTGCCCAAGGTAATTACCGCTATCTACGGTGGAAATATATGCTGGGTTAAGTACCTCAAGTGTTCTAATATCGTACCAGTTATACAGATGCCCCTTCCATTTATCCAGCCTTTGGATCGTATCCATTATAAGTTCTAATCTGGTAATTGTAGAACTAAGCGTCTCAAATCCAAAATCTCTGGCTGACAAAATAGATAGAACCTGTAAGCCGATATTCGTGGGGGAAGTCTTATCACTTTCTTTTTCCGTAGCTGCCAGCTGAACATTATCGGGACACAACCAATTATTACTTCTAGTAGAATACGTCTTAAAGAACTGCCAGGTCCTTCTTGCTGTATCCAATAATAATTCTGCATCTTCTTTATCTTCCTTAGCACCTAAGTTCTTGGGCTGGCTTAAGTTATAAGCCAAGTGGTATGCCATGACCCATACCAGCGCTACAATAATATAAATTAGTATTGCAATTGGAGGTTCTTCCCCAAATATTAACAATCCAGCAATAATCACTGCCGGAATAAGAGAGCTGTACATCGTGAGGAAATATCCTCTTCTGGTATTAATAATGGAGGCATCCACCGATTCTGCGGTATTCCATCGTAGTAAATTTTTCTTACTTATGAAAAGGCGATACATGGTTCTTATCATAGCATCAGTAGCAATATAAGCTCTGTAAGGTGTGATTGCAAATTCAACATATGCTCTTTCAACTATTGTACATAATTCCATTAGAAAACTCTTATAGACCAGTACAAGTTTAGGCCGAAATAGTTTTTGCTTTAGAATAGATATTAAAAGCACCAAAAAAGTAAATGCATCATTAAAGAAAACTAATGGTATCCACAAATAAAAAATATTAGGGAAGTATGCTAAGTTGAGTAGGATAAATAGAATCTTACTTAATGGTACCAAACTACGTCTTAAGTTATCAAAGATCTTCCACTTTGCTAAAGGACATAATGCTTTTCCATGTACCTTTCGACTCCAGAAGAGCCATGGCAGAAGCTGCCAATCACCTCGAATCCAACGATGCTCTCTTTTCGCAAAAGATAATACACTGGTTGGGAACGTATCCATTATTTTAGCGGTACTAGAGAATGCAGTTCTGGCG
>JAFACO010000439.1 GCA_023425485.1 Bacillota bacterium | reverse complement strand
CTCAAGTTTTTGATTTCTTCTGCTGTCCAAGGTTTTCAGTAGAAATGAATTTAGCAAATCAGTGTTTTGCGGAAAATAGCATAGCACATGTACGGGTCTATTTCTCTTTTTATCCAATACTGACATTTCAACTGCAGGTATTACTCTTACCCCTAATTGTTTCCCTAATTCCACTGCCTCGGCTACTCCTGCTAAGGTATCATGATCGCTGATTGCAATGTTTTTAATCCCACTTTTATAAGCATAGTATACAACATCCTTTACCGACATTGATCCATCCGAATTTATTGTATGAATGTGCAAATCACAGTCCATTGAATACTCCTTTTCTATATAACGAATTGCGAAACCAGTAACTAACCGACATGTTCTATCATATTCGGTAGTAACTGATTTCGCAATGTGTATTTTAAATATTCTACAGTTCTTTATTAAATAGCTTATCTTTTCTGCCTTCGTATGGATTCTTAATCATTAAAGGTTTTAAGAAAGCAGCCACTTTCTCTACACCATCCATACGACTCATGGTGACATCCTCATGCTCATAGCTTAAGGAACCAGTGTAGCCAACCATGGATAGTTCTGTGATAACACGTTTCCAGTCAACTTGTCCCCAGCCTGGAATTCTAAAACGATAGGTATGGTTCAGTGCTGCCATATCTCCATGCATTAAGGTTCCACCGGTTGGCAGGTTATGGGATGCCAGCTCTGCGTCCTTTGCATGTACATGGAAGATTCTGTCCTTTAAGCGATCAATTACAATGGCAGGATCAATCATTAAGTACATAGTGTTAGCCGGGTCAAAGTTATAACCAAGTGCTGGATGATAGTTTACAAGTTCCAACGCTCTTTCTGCTGTATGAATATCATAGATAAAGCTATTTGGATGAATTTCAATTGCAAACTTAACACCATACTCGTGAAATTTATCTAGGATAGGAGTAAATCTTTCTACAAACTGCTGCTCATATTCCTTCCAGCCTTCGCCATAAGGAAAGAAGAAGAATCTGCCCCAGTTTTCAACTCCCGGATAACCAACTACAATAGGAACCTCAAGTGCATTCGCTGCCTGTGCAGTACGGATTAAGCTTTCGGTACCATGCTTAATTTTCTCTTCCGGAGTACCTTTATAAATAAAATCGGTATCCTTACCGGTTGGTCCCATAATCAAAAAGGAATCAGAATGATTACTTAGGGCTTGAATTCTCATATCATAGCCAGCTACCATTTTCCTAATTTCTTTTGCTGTATTTCCTTTAATAACGTCTTTTGTTTCGAGCTGTCCATTTCCTTCATAAGCAGGTATTTCCAGAGTCTCATATCCATAGGCTGATACTAATTTTACTACTTCTTCTAACGGTTTCTCGGTAAAGTTTGCTGTAAAAAATCCTAAATTCATAATTTAACCTCCAAGTTTTAAGAATGAGTGTTTGAATTAACATCCTACGATGTCGTATTTTAATAATATTGGAAAAATGAATGCACTTTCTTGACCTTTTAAAAAATTATGCTATTATTAATTATAACCGTTCGAAACACATAATAAGTGTTTCTCTGGTTATCGCGGGTGGTTCGTATCCAACAAAGAAAATCTTGTGATACTTCACTTTACCTTCGCGTAAATATAAATCTAGGGGAGTTAATTCATGTACACGATCGAACGTAAAGCAGAGATATTAAATCTATTACAAAAACATGGTAGTATTAACATAATAGAATTGGCAAAATATTTTGAATCCTCAAAAGAAACCATACGTCGTGATCTTCGCGAACTTGAGGATAAGGGCTTATTGGTTCGTACTCATGGAGGTGCAATTCCTGTGGAAACAAAACAGATTGTTCAACCAAGTGTACCAGAACCTCCTGTGAATGTTCGTGAGTTTACCAACTTTCAAGAAAAACAGGCAATTTGCAAAAAAGCTGCTTCCTTTATACAAAATGACGATAATGTGTTTGTTGATAATAGTTCTACTACTATCTACTTAGCACAGTATGTCCCTCAAAACATTCAAGTTACCTTTATAACAAATTCCATACCCTTTTTAATGCATTCCGCTCAATTAAACAACCCTAATCATTCTTACATATGTCTAGGGGGAATGTTCAAGCCAACCAACCTTTCCATACATGGTAATATGACCTTGCACAATGCAAAGGTTTACTATCCCAACAAGGTATTCTTATCCTGTACCGGTATTTCACCTGACCGAATGCTGACTGATTCGAGTATTCAGGAAGTTGATATTAAAAAACTAATGATTGAACGGTCCAGAGAAAGATTTGTACTGGCTGATCATACGAAATTCGAAAAGAACGGTCAAATATACCTATCTTCCTTCCATGACATTAATCATATCATTACCGATAGTAAGGCAACTCAAAGTAATTATGCCTACCTTAACAATTATAATATTGATGTCATCCTAGCGCAAGATTTAGACTAAATTTCTATTGCTTCGCGAAGTCTGCTAATATTCTTTGAAATATTAGTTTTATCACAGAAGATGCTCGAGGATCCTGCTACAAAAAGATCTGCCCCTTTGTTGGACATGATCCTCGCATTTTCAAAACTCACATTACCATCTACACCAATTGAAATATTCGGATAGCCTTTTCCATCAAGATAATCTCTTAATTCTTTCAACTTATCCAGCATTCCCTCTACCATTGGCTGACCTGCATAACCAGGATTGACCGTCATGAGTAAAACACCACCAATTTGATTTAGAAGATAATCCAGTACAGAAAGGGGAGTCTCTGGATTCAGCGCTATTGCAGGAATTGCACCTTTCTCCTTAATCAACTTAAGAGTTTTATTAATTTGATAGGTACTTTCCACGTGGATTGTAATTCTATCC
>JAFACO010000378.1 GCA_023425485.1 Bacillota bacterium | reverse complement strand
ATATAAGGCGACACAGAAGCCGAGTATCCATACCAGTCCACGTACTTTTCACGCATCAGGTCATCAAAAATCAAGGTAAACAGGTGGAAAAATGTTGTATATCGGATAACATCAACATAGGGATGCTCTTCCAAAAACTTACGAAGACGAAGCATGGTATACTCTCTTGTTTTTGGCTGCCTTACATCAAAGGTAATCTGATGCTCCACATCCTTCCAATCATTGGTAACTGCATTATACATATGTACTGGATCCCAGATAAGATATGCCAAAAAGCTCACTGTGTAATTATGAAACGGAATACAGTCCGTAATTATAACTTCTCCTGTTTCCTTCTCATAACTCCAGTTCTCTATTGAAACTACCTTTCCTGTACTTCGATCAATGACTTCCCACCAACGTGTTTTATCATCATAATCATTCACCTTCATTAAGTCAGTTGCAATCCCCTTTAGCAGTGGAATATGCAGATTATTTTGTGTAGCTGTGTAAAAAGAAGTCATTATGTAGCATTGCTGTACTTCCTCTGGATTAGCCTTTGCCCATTCATTATCCTTACGGGTTGTGTAATAAGTACTGTATACTTTCGCTTGAACGGCTTTTAACTCTTCCGGGTAAGCAGTTCCATCACAATCACGAATAGCATCTGCTCCCCATCTATTAAATAACTCAATTGTCTCCGGAACAACATCTATGTCTGTTGGTATTGTAACCCTGCCTGTTAACATGGTGTTCGTATTCATATCTACCGCCATTCCGGCGCCTTAACGCCCTTTAATCTTATTAATTTTACGCGCATCTAAGAAAGACTGTATAATAAACACAATCCCTTAGATGTATAACCCTTTTTATAATATCTATTTTTACTTGTATTTTTTATTATAAAGATGCAGCAATAACAATATCCCGCATAAGCCTGCCATCATGGTATATAACCCCGGATATCCTACATTCCTTTGCCCGATAATAACCAAACCCAGACAGACAGCAAGACAGATACTTTTTAAAGTCACTGCCAGTATTTTCATCTTATTTTCCATTTCATAACCAGCCTTTCTTAAAGTCCTGCAAGCTTATTCCTTCAACCCACCAAGGGTCATACCCTGTGTCAATTTTTTTTGCACAATGATATAGAGTATCAGCGTTGGCAGCATAACCAAAACAAGACCTGCATACATACGTCCATATTGTGCTGCGGCATTCTGCGCTTTCATCAGGTTCATCAGACCGACTGGAAGCGTCTTCCCCCCTTTGGGATCCGTTAACATCGTAATTGCTATAATATACTCGTTCCAAAAAGATAAGAAGTTAAACAGGATTACGGTAATAATACTTGGTCTTGCCATTGGTAATATAACCTTTATCATGGTTCTAAAATATCCGCTGCCATCTATATAAGCTGCCTCTTCATAAGTTCTTGGTATCGTTACAAAATAACCGGACAATAAGTAAATGGTAAAAGGAAGTGCCGTTGCAGCATACACAATAGCCAGAACATATATGTTATTTAAGAAAAACGGAGAGAGTCCCCAGCTTTTCAACATTTTATCCGCATCAATAAACATTAGAAAGATTGGTACTACTATATAGTTAACATTAATAAACAGACCAGCCATAAAAAGAACATTTAAAATTTTACGCAGTCTGAACTTAAATCTGCTAAGGCAATAGGCTGCCGGTAAAGCAACAACTAAAAGGATAGCCAGGGCTAACACTGTAACAATCACGCTGTTTAACATATATTCGCCCATATGAGCGCTGCCCCAGGCATCTACAAAGTTCTGAAAATATAACATTTCTGGAAGCCTCCAGGGGCTGCCGTAAAATTCATTATTCTGTTTAAATGAAGCTATAAAAACCCAACCTACGGGTACAATAATTGATATTGCTAAAAAAGATAAAACAATATAGATGATTAATTTTCTTAATGGAAGTTTATGCATATTCCGCCTCCTACAATTCTATTGATTCGCGCTTGGTAATCAGGTTCACAATTCCACTTAGCGCAAATGAGAACAAGAATACTACAACACCAATCGCCATACCATATCCGTAGCTGGAATTGGTGTAGGCCTGTTTATACATATAGCTTAAGAACACCTCTGTACTTCCGTCCGGTCCACCACTTGTCATTGCTTTTACAAGCATAAAACTAAGATTAATGCTGCTTATAATAAAGAACGTTAAGGTCGTTCTGATATTCGTCCATATTAATGGGATTGTCAGACTAAAGAATTGACGGATACGGCCAGCACCTTCAATATCAGCGCTTTCATATACACTTTCCGGAACACTTGCCATACTTGCCATATACATGACCATGTAATAGCCAATAGCCTGCCATATCATTGCCATTGCAATTGAAAAGATAACAATTTTCTGATCTCCCAGCCAATAAATCGGCTCACTTCCCTTATCTCGAAAAAGAGCCAGAATACTATTGAGCAACCCATTTTTCGAATCTAGAATGGCACTAAAAATAGCACTTATAATAACAATGGATAAAATGTTTGGTATATAGAAAACGATGCGGAAAAAATTCTGCCCCACAATCTTTTCCCTGGTTAAGATTGCCGCAAAGAAAAGGGCAACCGCTATGGTAATAACACTGACAACAACAATTAATAACACAGTATTCTCAAAGGATTGTAAAAACTTCATATCTTGTGCAAGCTTCTTAAAATTATCAAATGCTACAAAGGTTTTATTCGGTGAGTAACCGCCCCATTTGTAAAGTGACATTTTAAAAATATTAATCGTTGGAATAATCATAAAGATGGTATATAAAATAACTGCCGGTGTTACACAAAATAATATAAATAATGATTTCCCTTTATTTTTCATGCCTATCCTTGCCTTTCACTTTTTGATGACCTATTCAAAAAGTGAATAGGCCTTAATAAGTGAGTTTGAAAGTTTACTTTCAAACTTATCTCCTGTTAAAAAAACGGTGAGCCGGATTACTACTCACCGTTTATATTCGGCTTTCTCTTACTACAAAGTGTGCTATTTGTACTTTATTATTTTAATGCAGCACGGAGCAGGTCACTGTCTTTTTTAATTGCTTCAATCCACTGATCCTTTGTTTTATCCCCACTTACTAAGGAGTTAACTGTTCCAAATACTGTATCTGCAAAGCTTACACCCTCTACAGGGTCTGTAGCAGCAAAACTACCTAAAGCAGCCTTGGCACCATTATCATAGATACTATAGAACATTTTGTTATCGCCTTCTAATTTGTCAGCAAAGCCAACAATAGGTTGAATAGCGCCGGACTCTGCAAAAATCTGTGCTGCTTCATCTGAATACATATATGCAACAAATTGCTTTGCAGCGTCTTTGTTCTCAGCTGCTGCCGGAATCCATAGCTGCTCAAACCAAGTGTAGGAATAAGCATCTCCGCCAGTTGTAATTGCAGGAAGTGCGGTGAAGCCCCACTCAAAACCATCAGCACGAGGAGCATCCTGCATCTCACCAACAACCCAGGTGCCATTTGGCATAAATAATGCCTTGTTGTCTAAGATTAGCTGCTGGTTTTTCAGATAGTTATCATTGTTTGCATTGGATGGAACTGATTTTTCTGTATAAGAAGCTAACTTTTCAACAATGTCAAATGCCTGGCTTGCTTCCGCTGTATCCCAGATACCTTCCGTATAGGTAGTAGCTTTCTGGAAGAATTCTGCTCCGCCTACTTCATAAAGCAGACCATAGAAGAATGCATCAAAGTATCCTGCTGTCGGATATGCAAATAACGCAATTCCCTCTGCTTTTGCCTTCTCTCCTAATTCCCACATTTCATCCCAGGTTGTTGGAATTGTCCAGCCTTTTTCTGTAAATAAGCCTTTGTTGAAGAACAAACCGCATGGGCTGTAGAACATAGGCGCCATGTATGTCTTTCCGTCGTTATAAGGATTTGTTAAAGAAGATTCTGTAAAACCACCTGCGATTTTATCACTAACCTTCTTGTCCTCACCTGGAACCGTCATACTTAAAACATCTGTGATATCCTCTAAACCATTTTCCTTAATTAATGTTTCTGTCAACGCTGCCGGACGGCCTGTTGCTAAATGTACAACGTCAGGATAGTCTCCTGCTTTCATACCTGCACCAATGACATCCTCTAAGGATTTGTCCGTTGTTAACTCAACTTGAATTCCTGTTTTAGCTGTAAATGCTTCGCTGACCTTGGTCCACATCTCCGCACCATATGCTGTTTCAATTGCTGCTACCTTAATTGTAACACCTTGATTTGCTGTGTCGGTGCCTTCCTCTTTGTCAGGTGTTGAAGTTGCTGCAGGTGTAGTATTAGCATCTGTATTAGTCTCGTCTTTTTTCGTACAACCAGCGAAAGAACTAATTATTAATGCAAATACTAAGAAAATACTAGCAATTTTTTTCATATATTTATCCTCCTTAACGATTATGTATGTAGTATAACGTATTTAATTTTATAAACAATAGAAATATTGCTTTATTCTTTATATATATTGCTGTATAATAGACACATTAAACAAATTATAATAGCATTTTTAATATATATGTACAATTTTCACATAGAGGGAAGGAGAAGATTATGAGCAATAACCGTTATAATTTTAATATCGAAAATGAACGTGAAGCCTTTATGATACATAAAGAGGACTCCACGCTTTCCTATACTTTTACCCTTGGTGGCAAGCATGACAATCAGGCAATTCACGTCACTTTACTCTATGTAGCAATATCAAAGTACGGAAATGACTGGATAAGTCTACCACACTCCCATAATTTCACTGAGTTTTTTTATATCACCAATGGAACCGGAAAGTTTTCTGCAGAATCGGATATTCTAAATGTAAAGGCTAACGATCTTATTATCTTAAATCCTACTATTGTACATACCGAGATTTCAAACCCTTCAAAGCCCTTGGAATATATCGTGCTGGGGGTAGAAGGTATTCGGTTTCAGACAGAGGACCGTGGTTGTATTCTCTTAGATGGCTCTACACTTAAATCTGATCTGCATCTTTACTTTAATACCCTTGCACAAGAAATGAAACACGATCAACCATATCGCGACTTTGTGTGCCAGAACTTATTAAATATCATTTTTACATCCATTCTTCGTAATGATGCCTTTAAGATTTCTATAGCAACTGAAGCGGGTATGACAAGAGAATGCAGTATTGCAAAAAAATATATCGAAGATCACTTTAGCGAGAATATCACAATTGATACTTTAAGTTCTCTAGTGCACTTAAATAAGTACTATTTTGCACATAACTTTACAAAACAATTCGGAACTTCACCAATCAATTATCTGATTAAGAGGCGCATTGATGAAAGTAAACATCTCCTTACGAGTACCAACTATTCCTTGTCTTCAATTTCTCAAATTGTTGGGTTTTCTTCACCAAGTTACTTTTCTCAGGTATTTAAAAGAACTACCAATATATTGCCACAGGCGTATAGAAAAATGAATCAGGCTCCTGTATCAGTATCTCATTAAAAGTAACAAATTCATAGAAATGCAGGCTTACAAATAACTTCTTAAATCCCTATTCTATGATGGCACTTTGAAAGAACTCATAAAGATGAAAGTTTGGTGTGGGGCTGTCAATCGGTGCATAGCTGGCATAATGCTCAATTGACGGATCTTCACTAATCTTAAAGAAGTTACAGGTGATGATGTCTCCCTTTTGTAAGGAATCTTTTTCGTACATTTCTTTGATTAAATTCATTGGTACTTTAAGTAATACTTCCCAGGATTCCTGTAAGATTTTTGCCTCACAACTTGCACGCAGAGGTGTTAACTGCCATACCCGCTGCCTCTTTCGATTTTCACCAAAGCCACTTAACATTGCACCATTTGCATTTATTTCAAAATTAAAGTAATCATTTTTGAAAGTTGGGTTGAAATTAAGAAAAGCCTCCATCGCACTATCTCTATATACTGGGTCCTCATCCTCTATATATCTTCTTAATGGATTACTCTCCAGTGCTGTCATTTTTACTATGATTTCAGTGTCCTTCAGTAATGCCATTTGTCCAAAGGCTTCCGGTCTGTAATCCTTTGTCCATTGGTAGTGATTCATATGAAAGATTGGGCATTCCGATAAGTGTTCAATTTTTGAGATTCTCTTTACTGGGTACATAATTTTCTTAACTCCTTTTTTAATTTAGATAATTGCGAGTTGCCGCATAACTTCTCTTTATTACTGTAAAAATCCAAAATCGCTTGATTTCCACGGATTAATACCTCTATAATAATCTTAAGTCCTAAAACTTTAAAGTCAATGCAAAAAGACAACAATATATATTTTCTCATTTACTTAAATGCTGTTTTATTAAGCAAAGTAAAATATTATCTGAACGTTTGAGTTAAGTATCCATAACTTACTATTAATTATGAAATGGGGTATTACATATGTTTCTTTTCTCTGAATCAACAAAGCAATATCAAGGAGGAATACAAGAATTATTATCTTCCTACTCCTCTTCTATGGTTAATCTTGACATAACCTTGGAGGTTATTTTCACATCAAATAATCAGCTTTCTGTTAACTATGACGGTACCACCGCAACCTTCTATTGCAAAGAAAAAATACATTTTTACCTTTGCTTTATGCTTCTGCTTCAAAAATTAAACAACTCATCTGTATTAGAACCCTTTGCCATCACTCGTGAGGTCTTCTTTGACTCCTTGGGTGTTATGCTGGATTGTTCCAGAAATGCTGTACTAACCGTTGATTCTGTAAAACGATATATTCGGTTCCTGGCAAGTGTTGGTATGAATGTATTAATGCTTTATACCGAGGATACCTATGAAGTAGATAACTATCCCTACTTTGGTGCTTATAGAGGCAAGTTTACAAAATCCGAATTAAAAGAATGTGATGACTATGCTGACTTGTTTGGTATAGAGATTATCCCTTGTATTCAAACCCTGGCGCATCTAAGATGTGCGCTTCGTTGGAATGCAATGGCATCTCTTAGAGATACCGAAGATATTTTATATGTGGAAGCCCCAGAGGTAATAGAATTCCTTCAAAGTATTATTACTTCAGCCAGTGAACCCTTCCGCAGTAAACGAATCCACCTCGGCATGGATGAAGCACATTATTTGGGGCTTGGAAAATACCTTCACGAGAATGGCTTCCAAAATAGAGAAGAACTTATGATGACACATCTGAATCGTGTGCAATCAATCTGTGATGAATTAGAGTTAGAGAGTATTATTTGGAGCGATATGTTTTTTAGAATTAATTCCCCTACTGGTGATTATTATGATATGCCGGATGGATTGGATTTAAGTCATGTTACATTACCTTCCGACAAGCTGCATCTTACTTATTGGGACTATTATCATCACGATATTCATTTCTACGAGAAATTCCTTCGTTTACATCATCAAATGGATAAGGGTTGCTGGTTTGCTGGTGGTGGCTGGACTTGGAATGGCCTCGTACCAAACTTTACACAAGCCTTTGACACTACGAAAGCTGGACTAGGTGCAGCTAAAAACGTTAAAATTAAAAATGCTCTTTGCACTATGTGGCAGGATTCAAGTGCAGAAACACCTCATTTTGCAGGTCTTCCTTCCGTTCTATATTTTGCAGAATTGGGATATTCTGCGTCTCTCGACATGGAATCCTATAAGGAAAGGCTCCTTTACTTAACCGGACTCCCTTACGAGGCACATATGCTGATTGATCGTTTAGATTCTCATCCGGAGATACCTACAAACGGTATGGATGTACCTAACCCCTCGAAATACTGTCTCTATCAAGATCCGCTGGTAGCTCTCTTTGACGGACAAATAAAGGATTTCAAGCTTGGAGCTTACTATAATGAAATGACCGAGCTGTTAAAACCCTATGCAGGAGAAAATCTACTCTTAAACTATTATTATACTCTTGCAGAGGTACTATCAATTAAGGCACCTTTGGGAACTAAAATCCATGAGGCATATCACCAAAAAGATAGGGATACGCTTAAACTCATCTTGGAGCAGGATATTCCTAGCTGTATTTTGTTATTGCAGACATTAAAGGATTATAGGGAAACACTATGGTTTGAAGAAAATAAACCTTTCGGGTTCGAAGTTGTAGACATCCGTTTTGGCGGAGTTATTACCAGATTAGAATCAACCAGGAAAAGAATAAAACAATATTTGGATGGCAAGATTTCTATAATAGAAGAATTAGAAGAGCCAAGGGTTTTATTTGATCCAGATGCACCACAACACCTCCCAGCTTGCAACTTCTGGGAAAAGATTGTAACCGCTGGTAATGCCTCCGGTGTGTAGATACCCGACCTGGATAAAGATCTTAATGTACATTCATTAATTCTGAAGGGGAAATTGCTGAAGATATAATTGACCAGCCTTAAGC
>JAFACO010000309.1 GCA_023425485.1 Bacillota bacterium | reverse complement strand
ATCAATAACTGCAAGATGCTTCTGAATCTTATCCTCATAACGTCCCATCTTACTTTCATCGCGAACCATCCTAGCCAGTGTTTCAACATTTTCACGAGTTACTTTACGAATCGCATCTACTAATCGTTTTCTGTCTTTTAACTGATACTTCTCTATGTAAATCTTCTGCGCCTTATATGCAGCCTCAATGGCATCCTCTGCTTTTTCAAAAACACCATAGTTACCATTATCAAAATTAGGGGATGTTTTGCTCGCTAAAAGGCTTGGATTATTGATTTCAAGATTCTTTAGAACCTGATTAACAATCATACTAATTTCATTTGCTCCAAATTCCATTTCTACCTCCATGCTTTCGCAGTCCACACTACCCCTTGAATTGGCTTGTAACTTGTTCTGTCACACGGCGTACTACTTCAGCAATTATGTCTTCTTTACTCTGTTCTTTGGTAATTTTTGCTTCTGCTGCCTTCATCAAGGTACCGCCACAACCGCAACCTGTATTAGTAGTTTCTGTTTTAGATACAGGACGTACTAACGATGTAACACCTTGTAAAGGAACTTCATTATTCATCAATACTGTAGTCGTTTCCGCTGGGACGGATGATACAACATCTCTGGTATTACTTGCATGCACAGCACATGGTGGAACTCCACCTTGTGTAATACCAAGATTTTTACGTACCACTAAGAGATCATCCACTTGTGAACAGGACAGCTCATTTTGCTTTCCAATTATTCGTTCCGTATACATTAATACGGTTGCGTAATACTCAATTGACTCTAATCGGAAAAATGCTTCAAAGATATCTTTTCCCCAAGTTAAAGCACCGTGATTTGCTAACAACACTCCATTATGCGTCCTGCAAAATGGTGCAATGGAATCCGGGACTTCCTGTGTACCAGGTGTAGCATAGTGAGCAATCGGTACAGAGCCTAATTGTACTACTGCCTCCGGGAGAATTGCTTTATCCAGACTAATTCCTGCAATTGCAAATGAGGTTGCAACAGGGGGATGAGCATGTGCTACAGCTCTAACCTCCGGATTTTCCTGATATACTCTAAGATGCATCTTTATTTCAGATGAAGGTTTGTGAGTTCCCGAAAGAATCTTGCCGTTCATATCGATTTTAACCAGCATGTCCAGTGTCATAAAACCTTTTGAGACACCGGTTGGTGTTGTCCATATCGCATTAGGTCCAACCTTACAGCTGATATTTCCATCGTTCGCAGCAACAAAACCTTTCATATACATCCGCTTTCCTACTTCTAGTATTGCTTTTTTAGCTTCAAAATCGGATGGATATTTAACACCTTGAACCATCATATTATAATCACCTTCTTTACTTCTTTTTTGTTTATGATGAAATCATACTATATTTATGTTGTTTTGTCAATGTATTGTTTTGTATATTATCGGTTTTACCTTACTTTTATTTGTGTTGTTTTGTGTTTTTACGCAAATATTAATAGCTTTCTATAATATTTCTTTACATGTACTTAAAAATATGCAATAATATATTGCAAAGTAATAAAGAGAATACGCCTGCAACAAAAGGGTATTCCTTAAATATATAAAATACAAAAAGAACACAGAATTTTTTATGCGAATCGGGGTGGATGAAATGCTTGCAATAACAAGAAAAGCAAAAATCAAAGATATAATATTAGAGAAAAAAAGTGTAGTTGTATCGGAACTAGCTGATTTTTTCTCTGTAACGGAAGAAACCATTCGAAGAGATTTAAAGACCTTGGAGGATGAAGGTTTTCTTATTCGTACTTATGGTGGTGCCTTTATTCAGGACGGTGTACAAAACGAGGTGGAGCTATCTATTCGTGAAACAGCCTATACGGAAAGCAAACAACTAATCTCTGCTAAATGTAAGGAACTTATACATAATGGAGATTCCATTTTCCTAGATGCCTCCACCACTGCATTATTTATCGCAAGAGCTATCAAAGATATGCGTCTTACCATTTTAACAAATTCTTTAAAAGTGATAAATCTTCTTACCGATTGTCCAGATATTCGTCTTATTTCCATAGGAGGCACTTATAGTCCAGGAAGTATGTCCTTTACCGGAAGAAGCGCTCTACAGTCCTTAGACAATTATTACGTGGACAAGACGTTTATGTCTTGTCGTTCACTTTCTCAAGTTCATGGTATTACAGATTCAAACGAAGGAATGTCCGAGATACGACAGAAGCTTTTAACCCGCAGCAATAATATTTACGTAGTTGCTGATCATTCTAAGTTTGATAAGACCTCCTTTATTAATATCTGTAATTTCAATAGTATTACAGGGCTTCTAACCGATAAACAGCTTGATCAAGAGTGGATAAAATTTTTAGCCGATAACAATGTAACTTACTACGAATGTAAAAAATAATATAAAAGAGGAAGAAACAGCATAGCGAGTTTCTTCCTCTTTTATATTGTACACAATAGTAATTTTACTTTTAATTATCCACCATATATAAAAATGGGAGGCGCTTTTGCGACTCCCATTTTATATACTATTTATTTTTTTGCTTTAGCTGCTGCTTTTTTTGCAAAAATCTCTTTTAAAGATTCACTATAGGGTGCTCTTGCAATACCATACTCGGTTATGATTCCAGCAATTAAATCGTTATCAGTTACGTCAAAGCAAGGATTAAATACCTTAACTCCCTCTGGAGCCATACGTTCCTTGTACCACATTTCTGTAATTTCTTCTGCTGGTCTCTCTTCAATATGAATATCAGCCCCTGTTTCTGTATTCAGGTCAATGGTAGAAGTAGGTGCACAGATATATACAGGAACATTATATCTCTTTGCAACGGTAGCAACCACTGAGGTACCAACTTTATTGGCTGTATCTCCATTTGCTGCGACACGATCGCACCCTACAAATACTGCATTAATCCAACCATTTTTCATAACGGTTGCAGACATATTATCACAGATCAGGGTTACGTCCATTTTTGATTCGTGCAACTCATAAGCAGTAAGTCTTGCACCTTGTAAAAGGGGTCTTGTTTCATCAGCAAACACTCTAAAGTTGTAACCCTTCTTTTGTCCGAGATACATCGGTGCTGTTGCTGTACCATATTTTACGGTAGCTAACTGGCCTGCATTACAGTGGGTCAAAAGTCCATCGCCCGGCTTAACTAATGATAAGCCATATTCACCGATTTGGGTACATACCCAGATATCTTCTTCTCTAATGTCAACAGCTTCCTTATGTAATAGCTCTTTAAGTTCTGAAACTGTTTTATCCGAATTCGCTTTCACAACGTCTTCCATACGGTTTAATGCCCAGAATAAATTAACTGCTGTAGGACGAGCAGAAGCTAAATAATCCTTTGCATCTTTAAACTGCTCATAGAACCCCTCAAAGGTTTCCGCTTTTATCTCTTTTGCTGCAAGATAAATACCTATTGCAGCAGCAACACCAATTGCTGGTGCCCCTCTTACCTGAAGCAGATAAATTGCATTCCAAATCTCCTTCTGGGTTGTCAGGCTAAGTATTTCTGTATTATATGGAAGCTGTGTCTGGTCAATTATAACCAATGCACTTTTCTCATCATCCAAGGCTACGGTATCATAATCTAAAATAGACTTTTTTGTACTCATGTTGTCTCATCCTTTCCATATTAATTACAAGCTTTCTTTTTTTTGAAATACAGAATTATGTTAAGTTTGTAATTTTCACACTGGTTACGCTAGAATAAATTCTATTTTATTAGAATTTTGCAATTGCTTCTTCGATAGCTTTTCTATAGTCAGCTCCAGATAAGAAGCTATCTCTATTCAAGATATATTTCTTAGCTAAGGTAATTACAATTTTTTCTGCTCTGGCACGTTTATCAGGATCTAGTATCGATGTAATATCTTTTACATTAGCCATACCAACGGTACGTCTAATGGATTCTAAGCCTGCAACCGCCGCTGTATCAGCCAGAACTGTTCCAAGGTACCATTCCATAAAGCCTTCTGTCTTAGCCATGGTATCTGTTACATTCTCTTTATAACATACTTTGAATTTTGCAATAAACTTGTCTACAATTTCTTCGATAGCATTAAGAATCCATCCGCAGAACTCTGCTTTCTTATGCTCATCTTCAATCGTAGCATCACCGTTACACCAAGCAAAGAACATATTGGCAATTACGTTACCTATGTCATAGCCCATTGGACCATAGAAAGCAAACTCTGGATCAAATACATAGATATGTTCTTGATTAATGAAGATTGAACCGGTGTGCAAATCACCATGTATTAAGGCTTGAGCATTATTTAAAAATTCAAACTTTAATTTTGCTGCTTCCAAGTGCAGTGCCTTATCTTCATATAGCTCTTTTTTCACAAAGTCTGCTATTGGAGCAAATACATTATTTCTATGATTATAATCAACAAATGGCTCACTATAGACTAAATCTTCACTAATCTCGCACAAATCAGGATTAATAAAGCTCTTAACATTTTCCTTCTTGTCCTTATGCCCCATAACGATATCTGTGGAAAGCAGAAGTGTATTCACTAAAAATGTTGTAATATCCTCTGCAAACTTAGGATAAATTTCATGATTAATCAGGCCTTTACGCATCATTGTGTGACCTATCATGTCTTCCATAATCATTGCACACATTACTTCATCATACAGATATACTTCCGGAACCAAGCCAGGCGCATATTGTCCTTGAATTTTAAGTATATTAGCTTCTATTCTACCTCTATCGGTAGAAAGCTTCATATCAGCAGAAATCCTGGTTACTTCACCAGCCTGTTTAACAATGACTGATTTACCAGTATTTTTGTCCACCAATCGAAATACATAATTTAGATTACCATCACCAATTTCTTTGCAGTCTATGGTTGCATCCGCAGGAAAAAAAGCTAATTTCTCCTGAACATATGCTTCAATATCTTCTGTTTTCATTAAAAAATAAGTTTCAAAACGCGACATATCGTATCACCTTTCTCCATAAGAATTTTTACACTCTGCATCCCTCGGATACAGAGTGTTGATTTGTTAAATTCTATGTATTGTATTGGTATAATACTTACTTCTTAGTTCTTGAATAAGTTAACGCCAAAGCAATCGCCAATACACCACCCTTGATAATATCCATTGCATAGTATGGAACGGACATCATGATAAGACCATTCTCAAGCATACCAACAAGTACTGCTCCAGCTAAGGTTCCTAATGCATTAGCCTTTCCTGCGCCTGCAACAGAGAAACCAATATATGCAGCGGCAACCGCCGGCATTAAATATGCTCCACCCGCATTAACCTGTGCGGTACCAACACGTGCTGCAAGGAATACCCCACCAAGTGCTGCGAAAGCTGCTGATAAGAAATATGCTAAAACTCTATATTTGTTAACCGGAATACCTGATAATCTAGCTGCTTCTGGATTACCACCTACTGCATACATATATCTGCCATGCTTTGT
>JAFACO010000262.1 GCA_023425485.1 Bacillota bacterium | reverse complement strand
CGTTTACAGCATGTTTTGGAACAGAATAATATGCTGGAGGGTAATAAGATTATACCAAAGGGTGATTTATCTGCAAAAGAGAAGGAGGTAATCGTGGATTCCCTCGAATATCTGGAAGAGATTAATGAGGTTAAGAGTATTGCTTGGCTTTCTGATTATGCGTTTTTCAAGGATTTTGAAGCTGTTTTTGGATTTGAGCAATATGGGATTGATGGTGACAAAAATAAATATATATCCGTATATCGTGATATAGAATCACCAATTTTAATCGAAGGTTATGATTATATGACCTATACCTTTATTGAGACCAACAATAATAAATTGGTCATCCAGAGTGATAATGCAGAGCGGCCATTTTCGTTGAATTTAGAAAATCAAGAACTTGTTTTAACAAATGAGAACGGAGAACTATTGAGATTTTCCTTGAAACAACTTTTTGATAAGGCAATTACACTGGAGAATGAAGGTGAATCACAACCGACTGAGGAACTAACCATTACCGAAGAAAATTCAGAGGCTAAGCTAACGCTTATTATGCAAAATATTAGCGTAAATGTATATGATGAAGACAAGGATGTACAAACAGATCTCTATATTCTTATTGATTTTAAATAGATATGAATAAAGATAATATAAGACAGGAGATTTAGAAGAAACTGGGATTTAGTGCAGCAATAAACTATCTGTCAATCAGAAATGAGAAGGATTTCTCATTTCTGATTGACAGAATATAACCAATGATGTAATATAATAGCGTAAATTCATAAGACCTCACTTACTTGGTGAGGTAGAGGCGCGGTACTTAACAGTCTGTAGAATAGCTTGAGAAGCGAGGAAGCTACGGAGAAGGAAATATCGCCGAAGTGTATTATACACTCAGTATAATATGCTGGGCCTGCAATCAATAATTGCAGGACTGTCCTAACAGACAACCCAGTTTGTTAGGTTGTGCTATCTCATAGGGGATTAGTGGGGAACTTAGGACAATGGCGTGCAACCTGAGGATACCTCAGGTTTTTTTGTTACAAAAATTTGAAACTAATCCGTAAGCAGCTCGTGAATTTTGCACCCAATACATAAGAAGTCTTTAAATCGTGACAGTGATAAAGGTTAATGCACAGGTCTGGATTAACAATATTATCTCTGCACATAATATTTATTATCAACGGGAGGAAAAATTTTATGAAAAAAAGATTGTCAGTTTTACTTGCACTTGCAATGGCCGTAACAGTGATATTCACTGGCTGCGGAACGAAAGCAGAGAGCCCTGCAAAGGATGGTACTGTAGAGGACAATACTGCACAGGACAATACCTTTAAAGTAGGTATGGAATGTGCCTACGCACCTTTCAACTGGACTCAACTGGATGATTCCAACGGGGCTGTTCCAATTCAAGGAACTTCCGAATTTGCGGGTGGATATGATGTTGAAATCGCAAAGAAGATTGCAGAAGGCTTAGGTAAAGAGCTTGTAATCGTAAAGACTGAATGGTCCGGTTTATTACCTGCTTTAACTTCTGGCAAAATTGATGCAATTATTGCTGGTATGTCACCAACTGCAGAGAGAAAAGAATCCATTGATTTCTCCGATAATTATTATAACTCAAATCTTGTAATGGTAGTTAAAAAAGGTGGAGCATATGAAAATGCAACTTCTATTCAAGATTTTAGTGGAGCAAAGATTACAGCACAGTTAGGAACCTTCCATTACTCAGTAATTGATCAAATCGAAGGTGTTGAAAAGCAAACTGCTATGGATGACTTCGCAGCAATGAGAGTAGCACTTGAGTCCGGTATCATCGATGGTTATGTATCTGAAAGACCTGAAGGTGTAAGTGCTTCTTCTGCAAAAGATAGCTACGCAATGGTTGAGTTTACAGAAGGATTTGAAACCTCTCCTGATGATACAGCAATCGCAGTAGGAATTAAAAAAGACAGTGAATACACTGCAAAGGTAAATGAGATTTTAGCTAAAATTTCTGAAGAGGATCGTGTGTCTATTATGGATACGGCAATCTCAAATCAACCTGCAGCTGAATAACATGGTGTAAACTTAGGGGCTGTCCAAAGTTAAATCAAAAAGGACAGTCTCTATTCTTGTGTAATAGGTGGCAGGTTGTAACATAATAAGTGCATCCTGTACACAACAAATAGGAACAGTTTTAGCATAAGCTCCATTTCACTTAGCTCATCACGCTTAGGCAACGCCCTACAAATTTTTAATTCAATATACATTCGAAAGCAAACTATCTACTTTATATTGAATTAAACATTTGCATTGCTAAACTGTAATAATATTAAAAAATAACTTTACCCGGGTGGCTTGTCTTGTTATTATTAAGAAAGTCAATAGGGAAACATAATTAGTATATGTTTGGAAAGGTATGGTACAAAAATGTCTTTAGATACACTTCTATTGGTATTACAAAAATATAGTCCGATGCTTTTAAGAGGAGCAGGTACTACGCTCTTAATTTCAATGGTCGGTACAATTTTAGGATCTGTCATTGGATTAATCATCGGTACAATACGTACCATCCCAATGCCTGACCGTGGTGCAAAACGTTTATTATTAAAGATAGTTAACATAATACTATCCATCTATGTGGAGTTCTTCCGTGGGACGCCGATGATTGTACAAGCAGTTGTTATTTACTATGGTTCAAAAGCTTTATTTAACATTGATATGAGTCCAATTTTTGCCGGAATGTTCGTTGTATCCATTAACACTGGTTCATATACAGCAGAAATTGTTCGAGGTGGTATTATTTCTGTTGATAAGGGACAATTTGAGGCTGCTCATGCAATTGGTATGAACCACCTTAAAACAATGATACATGTAGTTCTACCACAGGTATTGCGTAATATCTTGCCTCCGATCGGTAACGAATTTATTATCAACATAAAGGATACTTCCGTACTTAACGTAATCTCTGTAACAGAGTTGTATTTCCAGTCAAAGTCTGTAGTAAGCAACACCTTTAGTTATTTTGAACCGTTCGCAGTAACTTGCGTAATCTACTTAATTATGACACTTACGGTTACAAGAATTCTTCGTTACTTTGAGCGTAAGTTGGATGGTCCAGATTCATATAACGTAATTCCAGGCAATCAGATGCAAGTAGAACGCCCGGAAGATGCAATCAGACATAAAAATTAGTCAAGGAGGATAATCAAATGGAAAAAGTAGTTGAGATACAACATTTAAAAAAATCCTTCGGGACAAATTTGATCTTAAAGGATATTGATTTTTCAGTAGATAAAGGCGAGGTAGTGTGTATCATTGGAGCATCCGGTTCCGGCAAATCAACGCTATTACGCTGTATCAACTTGTTAGAAAAGCCGAATGCTGGTAAGATCATCTATAAGGGAGAAAATATTTTAGATGATAAACATGATATCTATACTTATCGTACCAA
>JAFACO010000254.1 GCA_023425485.1 Bacillota bacterium | reverse complement strand
ATAGGATTAACGAATATGAACAATATTTATCGTGGGAAGTTTCTATACTAACACTTGAAAACATGGTGCTTCAACAATATCCCAATAATATAACAGTATTAGAATATCGATATAATCACTCAAAATGGTGGTTTGATTACTCCATACATGAGGTACCGTACTTTGTCCTTTGCGGGAATGACGTACCCTCACTTGAGCAAATTAGAGGAATGAAGAATGATTTGATTAAATTTAATAATCTATCCCTACACTTGGGCTATAATGATAACGAGTGGATTAAGTATCTATCAAGCATTTACAATGCCTTTGAGAATTATTTATTAAATGCGGTTTTATATTTTGATTTTAAAGAATATTTAGATACTAATTTTATTGAATATTAGGTCTTTGTAAATATTTTCAAAAATCGTCATTACATAATAATTTGAATATCCCCTAGACTGTAAGAACTAACCTATCCTGTATTATATCGCTTCGGCATTATAATAAATATCAAAGAAAGGAGTAATATGATGAAGAAAATAAGATTAGTGAATGGAGGATACACTTTAAAATAACCTCTAAAAATTCAAGGAGGAAGTTTAATGGTTGTATTTATAGATGACAGAAAGCAAAAAGAAATAATATCAAGTACAATTCTTGCTGATTTAACTGATTGGTTCGGTTTGCCGGATAGTACTGCTGAGTACATAAAAACAAGTCAAGAGTTACCTTTTTGGGCAGAGATAGAAAATAGTACAGCTAAAGGGTTTATTGTATTAAAGGAAACTAGTCCTCATACTGCCGAAATCTATGTTATGGGTGTACTAAAGTCATTTCATAATAGTGGAATTGGTAAAGAGCTGTTTGAGGTATTTTATAATTTCGCTAAAAGTCGAGACTATTCCTTTATTCAGGTCAAAACGGTACAAGAAGGTCGTTACAAGGAATATGACAAAACAATACAATTTTATAAAAAGTTAGGGTTCAAGGAACTCGAATGCTTTCCTACTTTATGGGACGAATGGAATCCATGTCAAGTTTACATTATGACAATTAAGTGATTCGACTACGGAGGTTAAAATGATTAGCAAAAAAATATTAATTAACAATATTCCCTCAATCATCTGGGGTGAAAACTCAGATAAAGTTTATATTTTTGTTCATGGTAAGATGTCAAATAAAGAAAGTGCAGAAGCCTTTGCTGAGATTGCAAATTCAAAGGGTTATCAAGTTCTAAGTTTTGACTTACCCGCACATGGAGAAAGAACTGATATGAATTACCGCTGTGATATCTGGAACGGTATTCATGATTTAAGAATCATTAGTGACTATGCCAGCAACAATTGGAAGAACCTCTCTTTATTTGGATGTAGTCTTGGAGCATATTTTTCACTCCATGCATATCAAGATATTATGTTTGATAAGTGTATGTTTCAATCACCAATTCTTGACATGGAATATCTGGTCAATAATATGTTTCTTTGGTTTGATGTAACAGAGGATCGGCTAAAGAGAGAAAAAGAAATATTGACTCCTATTGATGTTTTATCCTGGGATTACTATTGTTATATAAAAGCTCATCCAATTAATCAATGGGCACCACCTACCTATATTCTATTTGGTTCAGAGGATAACTTGCAAAACCGCACTATTATGGAGGACTTCGCACTTAAACATAACTGCTCTCTCACTGTTTCTGAAGGCAGCGACCATCCATTTTCAGGTAAAGAGGATGCAGAAACAATAAATAATTGGTTTTATAATTGTATATAAGCAAAAAGTAATGAAACTATATGGTTATAAATTATTTTAATTAAATGTCAAGCTGGTGCATCGAGAGAAGCACCAGCTTTTTTATCTAAGTATCAAATACACAGCCAATTTATGAATACTTTAACTTCCTATAAATCGTCTAATTAGTAAGGTTGACTTTACATACATCTTAATGTATACTTAATGTAAGGTAAACATTACATAAGGGGTATGATATATGAAAAATAGAATTAGAGAATTGCGTGAACTTAAGGGATTAACACAGGAACAATTAGGTGAATTAGTTGGAACTTCAAGACAGGCCATCAATGCAATTGAAACAGAAAAGTTTGAGCCTTCTATTTGGCTTGCTTATGATATTTCAAATGTGTTTCAATGTACCATCGAAGAAGTTTTTATGTTTGAAGAAAGCTTAAGAAAGTCAAGAGCTGATAGTAGCAAGGGGGACCGCAATGGCATTTAGACAACTACGATATAACGATGATGAAATCCTACGTAAAAGATGCAAGGAAGTACCTGTGGTTAATACTAAAATCCGTCAAATACTAGCGGATATGATGGATACCTTACATCAAACAGAGAGCGGTGCAGCATTAGCAGCAAATCAAGTAGGTATTTTAAAACGATTGGTTGTTATAGACTTTTGTGGGAAATACTTGAAGTTGGTAAATCCAAAAATCATTGGATCTAGTGGTATTCAGGAATGTATAGAGGGTTGTTTAAGTTTCCCTAATCGATATGTTAAAACCATTCGTCCACAGACTGTAACCGTTGAAGCTCTAAATGAAAATGGTGAAGAAATTCTGATTACAGAAGAAAATGAGATGGCGAAATGTCTTTGTCACGAAATAGAACATTTAGATGGTGTGATATTTCTGGACAAAGCAGTGGAAACAATAAATTAAAAGTTATCAAGTAGCTTTTACATTGACAAGCTAACGATTATTAGCTATAATTTAGCTAACGATCGTTAGCTTTGTTTCGCAAAGGTAAAGAGAATTATCTGACGTAGCCCAAAATAATAATATTTGAAGGATGTAAAAATGCGTGATACAAAAGAAAAGATTTTAAACGAGTCCTTATCTATGTTTTCAGTAAAAGGATATGATGGAGTATCCATGACTGACATTGCAGATGCTGTAGGAATAAAAGCTGCCTCCATTTATAAGCACTATTCTGGAAAAGAGGACATCTTCAACTCAATTGTTCTCTTATTTGAAGAAAAAACAAAAAGCATATTTGATCCAGCCTTACTTACCAATGCGGAGTATATGACAATATCTAAAGAAATCCTGATTGGTATCGTTCAGCAAACCTTTCGAATATATGCTGAAGACCCTTATTTGTCAAAATGCAGAAGGTTATTTATGATTAGTGCCTTTCATCGTACAGAAATTGGAGATCTTTATGCAAAATTCTTTATTGAGCTACCGATGAAATATCAAGCTGAACTCTTTGCAGCCATGCAAAAATCAAACTCTTTGACAAAGAGGGATACCTCTATTATGGCATATCATTTTTATACTCCGATACTCGTATTGCTGCAGGAATATGACTATAACAAAATTACATTGGAAGAAGCATTAAAAAAGATAAAGTTATTGGTTACTCAGTTTACGGAGGTGTATCACTAGTGAAAATAACAGTAATTCATGGACAGCAACATAAAGGAAGTACTTATCACATAACACAAATGCTATTAGATAAATTAAATTACGTCCAGGAAGATTTAATAGAGTTCTATGTAAATAATATTAGTGACTGCGTAGGATGCTTTCAATGTTTTATGAAGGGGGAGAATTCTTGTCCTCATCGCAGCCAAATTGAAGATATTATAAATGCAATTGAAGAGGCAGACCTCATAGTCATTGACTCTCCCACTTACGTATTTAGCGTATCCGGTCAGTTAAAAACCTTTTTTGACCATATGGGATATCGCTGGATCTCACATAGACCTCACCCTTCAATGAATCATAAAATAGGTGTTGCAATTTCAACTACAGCAGGTAGTGGTGCAAAGAAAACCACAAAGATGATTGCATCTCAAATGTTTTGGTGGTCAGTGGGTAAAACATTTCAACTGCCAATCACTGTTGCAGCCATGAATTGGGATGAAATGAGTAGGGCAAGAAAAGAGAAAGCAGCAAAAAAAGCTTCACAGATTGCAAAATACATACATAGTAACCTTGGACATGTGAAACCAGGTTTAAAGGGTAGGTTTATGTTCTTTATAATGAAGCAGATGCATAAAGGAATGGATTACAACCCACTTGAAGCGAGTTATTGGAAAGAGCAGGGCTGGATATAATATTATACAGCCCTGCTCTTTTAAACCAATCCTTTATGATATTCGTAATCCTTTTATGAACCAATGTTGCATCAGGTATTCATTTTGATAAAGTTATAGCTATCTCTGCACATATCTTCTAGCGTAAGCTTTGCCTTCCAACCTAGCTCCCTTTCCGCTTTTCCAACATCCGCAAATACTTCACTTACATCTCCAGGACGTCGATCATGTAGTTCCCGTTTTATTTGTAACCCCGACACTTTTTCAAACGCATCTATTACTTCAAGAACCGTATAACCAACTCCTGTTCCCAGATTATAAGCCTCGGCTCCGTTCATATGATCCAACCTCTCCAATGCTTTTCTATGTCCCTCTATTAAGTCAGTGATATGAATATAATCCCTCACACCTGTGCCATCTTTGGTTGGATAATCAGTCCCACATACTTTTACTGCTGGTAATTTCCCCACTGCTGCCAAACATAAATATGGCATTAAATTACTTGGGATACCTTTGGGTTTATCACCAATGTAACCACTTGAATCAGCTCCAATGGGATTAAAATATCTTAGTATTGCTACTTTCACCTCTTGGTCTGAATTAGCATAATCTGATAATATTTGTTCAATCATAACCTTAGTCCATCCATAAGGATTTGTAGCTGATAATGGCATATCTTCGGTAAGAGGTACAGTATTATTTATACCATAAACAGTTGCAGATGAACTAAACACCAGCTTCTTTACCTTATGCTGTCTCATAACTTCCAGCAGGTTTATAGTACTTAGAATATTGTTATGATAATAAAGTAGTGGTTTCTCCACTGATTCAGGTACAGATTTAGCAGCTGCAAAATGAATTACAGCATCTATACTATTTTCTTCAAAGATATAATTTACTTGCTCCTTTATTCGTAAATCGCATTCATAAAAGAAAAACGCTTTCCCAGTTATCCGTTTTATTCTATTTATGACAGATGGTTCTGAATTACTAAAATTATCGACACCAATAACTTCATAACCATTTTTTAACAGACCTACACAGGTATGCGAGCCTATATACCCGGTTGCCCCAGTGACAAGAATTTTCATACTTTTTTCGCCTCATTTAATTTTAACTCGCAAATCGATTTACTGTAATTAGATTTTAACTTAACTAGGTCGTCTTTCTCAAGTATCTAAAGTTGCAATTATATGTATTAATGTTGCATTTGTATTAGGATAGACATATAGTTATCTGTAGAAAACAAATTATTCAAATTTTGCAGCTACATATATTCGTTTCTAACATGAGCGTATTAATACCAATTTTTTAATAATCACAGGAGGGCAACTATATGAATGAAGGGCAAAAATTATCTTATATATCAAACGGCGATGAAGCATTATCTATTCGAGTTTATAATGTCGGTCGGGAGCAATGTAAATCATTGCACCAATGGGGTCCCGGAATCCGCAACTTTTATTTAATACACCATGTAGTCTCAGGAAAAGGAATTTATAAAGTGGGTAAAAGAAGTTTCGAGATAAACGCTGGCAATACCTTTCTAATCTACCCCAACACTGAAATAACCTATATTGCAGACCAAAATGATCCTTGGGAATATTATTGGGTAGGGTTTCAAGGAAATGATGCGAGAATAATTATTAATCAAACAGACTTTACTGAAGAAAATCCTGTGATTTATGCCGATATAGATAACAGTTTTGAAGCTAATTTAATGAACATTTATAATTCTAAGGGAAATAGTGATTCTGCAAAGATTAGCATGTTAGGATTTTTAATGCTTGCTCTTTCCCTGTTAGTCGAAAAAGCCTCACCTATAAAAAGGCAGTACAACTCTGCTGCCACTTATCTTCAAAAAGCCACGGAATATATTGAATTTAATTACACACAAGAGCTAACAGTCCAAGGTATTGCCGACTACATCGGCATTAGCCGAAGCCAATTATTTCGTGTGTTCAAGGAACAATATAATAAATCTCCTGAACAATTTATTCTTGAGTTTCGTATCAGACAAGCCTGTCAGTTACTCAAAACCTCTCAGCTTTCTGTAGGATCTGTGGCATATTCCGTGGGCTTTAATGATAATCTGTATTTTTCGAAAGCCTTTAAGAAAATAAAAGGAATGTCACCTCGAGACTATATGCATCGAATTGCTGAAAAGTCAATATAAGCTTGGGCATATCATCACATTTACACCCAAATATTTGGTTGGATTTTGCTAATCTTATTGTCTTATTAATTCAATAGGTATATAATTTACCATATTATGCTAAAACAAAGCAGTTTACAGTTATTGTCGCGGGGACATTCCTTAATATCCTCGTGTAAATATAAACTCCTAAGGAAAGGTGGATAGATAAGTTATGAAAGAATTAAAATTATCACTGTGGAGGGAAAATAAAGAATAGTGCTCCACGAAACAGGAGGAAACTATGTTAGATATTAATGTTAGGCTAGAAGCAGATAGTGATTATTGTATTGTAGAGGAAATTACTCGTGAGGCATTCTCTTATCCCGGTCGAATTGAGAGAGGGGGTATCGGTTGTCCTTTTGAGCACTGGATGGTCCATGCTTTACGTGAAACAGATGGAATCGTTGAACTTAGTTACGTTGCAGTCGTAGACGAAAGAATCGTTGGTCATATTATTTATAGCAATGCCCATGTGGAAACGCATGCTGGGAAAATTGTACCCGTGTTAAATTTTGGTCCCTTAAGTGTTCTACCAGAATATCAAAAGCAAGGGATTGGAAAGATACTTATGAATACAACCATAGCAAAAGCTGCTGAACTTGGTTTTGGTGCTATCTTATTTTTTGGCCGTCCAGAATATTACCCACAATTCGGATTTGTTGAAGCCGAGAACTTTGGAATTACGGATTGTAATGGTGGCAACTACCCTACCTTTATGGCGATGGAACTCAAGAAAGGGTATCTTGAAAATGTTCAGGGCAAGTTTTATGAATCCTCAATTTATGATGATAGCCTAAATCATGCTGCTGTTATAGAGTTTGATAAAAAATTTAGAACGTTATAGATAACGATTACTTCAAAAAGACTATTGGAATGTCTGTGGACCAGTATTACAAGGAAAAGTCCTGACAAGTTAAAGGAAAACCCAAATATTATTATGGATTGGATGGATACTTTAAATAAAATCTTAGTATAGGTATTGAGACTAATAGGTTACTTAAATAACTGATTGCACTAAAGGAGTATACAATGTTTCAAATAAGATTAATAGAGGAAAAAGATAAGGCATTCTGGTATTCACTTGACCGCCACTTACCAGAAGCCGAGTTTAATAATAAGGTAGTTGAAAACCGAGGTTATATTATTCTGGATGACGAGAAACCGATTGGATTATTACGTTATAATATGTTCTGGGACAATACCCCCTTCTTAACGCTAATCTACATTGACTTTGCTTATCATAAAATGGGTTATGGACGAAAGGCTATGGAGTATTGGGAAAAGGAAATGTCTGAACAGGGTTTCAAACTGCTCATGACCTCCACACAGGTCGATGAAAACGCACAGCATTTCTATCGCAAGCTTGGATATAAAGACTGTGGATGTTTGGTACTTGATCTGCCCGGTTTTGAACAACCTCTTGAAATGTTCATGATAAAGGCTATATAGTGTATCAATACCTTTTACCTAATACATACTCGCAGGTCAGATTGAAAAGAAAAGTATTTTTAACTTACGAAAAGCATGGAGCGTGCTTTGATTTATTGATTGAACTGCCTGAAGGCAGCATGGAGGCTAATATGATATTTTCAGAAGTAAAACTCTTTCAGGTAAAACCTGATAAACTTGAAGAATTCGAAAGTCTGGTAAAGGAAATGCAATCTTATCAAAAAGAACAGGAAGGTAGTATTGACATCAACTATATGAAAAGATTTTACGTGTTTGATGAGATTGGTGAATTGCCAAGACCGTTAACCAAGATTGTTAAATGCGTAAAATACTACTCCTTTTGGAAGTTTGATACCATTGAACATTATTCAAATGCTACAAAATGGTTTTTCCAAGAGTATGAAAAGAAGCTAAGTAAATTACTGATCATGCCCTTTGACATAATGTGCGGAGAAAATATTGATTAAAGAAATGTCTTTCGCTCTTCCGATGCATGAGTTTATGGTGAAAGGTTATTAATTTTGCGAAGAGTATGAAGAATACATAAGAAGTTGTATGCAATAGTCTGAATTGATTATACCTTATATAAAGCTGTTCGAACATCCGGACAGCTTTTTTAGCATCGTTTTATACTCTACTCTTCAATGATATAATCAACTTGTACATTTCTACAACTTATTTGATTTATTATTTAAATAAACTTTTTTTTGCACTGTTATTTGAGATAAATCTGTAAGATTTTTAAATTCTGTGAGTCTTATCTATGGGAGGTGAAAAAGTGACTGAAATAGAACAAGTATATAAGGCTTACTTCAATGATGTATATTTATTTATTCTAAGCCTTTCAAAGGATGAGCATATAGCAGAAGAGATTGCTTCCGAAACATTCTTTAAAGCAATGAACTCTCTTAATCAATTTAAGGGCAATTGCGAACTAAGAGTTTGGTTATGTCAGATTGCGAAAAACTCCTACTATTCCTATCTGCGTAAAAACAAGAAAACTGATTCAATTACCATCCTTGAAGGAGAATCGAATGATATTGATATTGAGCAATTTATTCTAAATTCCGAAACAACAATGAAAGTGCATGAAGCCTTACATAGCCTTGAAGATCCCTATAAAGAAGTGTTTACGTTGAGGATATTTGGTGAGTTAAGCTTTAAGCAAATAGCTAATTTATTTAGTAAGACGGAAAACTGGGCTTGTGTCACTTACCACCGGGCCAGAAGCAAAATTATAGATCGAATGGAGGAGTATCAATGAAAATAACTTGTGAGGTTATAAAGGATTTAATACCTTTGTACTTTGAAAATATTTCAAGTGATGACACACGCAATTTAGTTGAAGAGCATTTGATTACCTGCGAGAACTGCAAGAATGAACTTAACAGATTATCCGTAACAAATAAAATATCAATTGATGTAAAAACCATACCTTTAACTAAAATGCAAAAGACCCTTCACAAGAATAAATTGTTAACAATACTTCTATCAGTAGCTCTTACATTATTAATATTTGTATTAACTATGGGATATCTAACATCTCCTTATTTCATTCCATACTCTGAAGAAGCTATTTCTATTACTGCAGATGAGAACAATCAAATCACAGTTCATATCGGTATTCCTGATGCTTATTGTGATATTAGTATGATTAAAGCCTCGGATAGTAATGACAACCACTTTACGCTTGAACTCTGGACAAGTATTTTAGGAGGTGCAAACAATGATATATTTCCCCGCGATTTTATCCTAAATGATTACGCTGACCCAGTAACTAGCGTTTATTATTCTTCAAACGATGGCAGTAATAATGTTCTACTCTACGGTGTTGACCAAAATCCGAACGGTGGAGCAATAATCTTGCCACGCCTTGTGTTGTCATACTATGTTACCATAGCAGCTGTACTTATAATATTTTTGTCAATTATTTTAATCCTCGTACGTAATAATCCAAAATCAACTGCTCTTGTATTTAGATTACTTTTACTTCCATTGTCTTACCTTCTAGCGCACCTATGTGTCAAAGGATTTAACGCTAAGTCTTACTCAGTCGTACATGACCTTTATACAATACTATTAGCTATGATTCCAATCTATTTTGCGATTATAATCACTGTAAAATTAATTTTAAACCGAAAAAATAAGAACTAATCCTTTTTGTAATAGCCTGAACAATTCTATTTAACATAAGTACTATTTGACTCACTATATAATGGAAAGTATAATTAAGTAAGCATATTTATTTTTAGCTCTGTCGATATGGAGCTTTCGCATATCATAAAAAAAGTGAAGTTACAAATGGAGGATCAAAATGTAAACAAGATGTTATATATGAAATATAATATCGAACTTATGGGTTCAATATATGAATCTTATTTAAAGTCATTATAAAGCAAATGAGAAAGGTATGGTACCTAATATGACTTATTACAATTCAGCTTCACTAACAATTAGAGATATGCAACTCGAGGATGCAAATGTTTTTTATAATACCTATTTATCCTATGGATGGCATCCCTCACTGGAGACCTATACAGGTTACTATAAGGATCAATTAGAAAATAAACGAAAAGTATTTGTCGCAGTATATGATGGTAATATCGCTGGAATATGCACGCTTGTGTTAAATCCAGAAGAAGGTCCTTTTGGTAATAAGAATATTCCAGAAATTGTAGACTTCGGAGTATTTTTTGATAAACGTAAAAGAGGTATTGGAACCAAACTCTTAGACGTTGTCGAAGAAGAGGCTTTTAAAATAAGCGATTTAGTCTATCTAGCAGTCGGTGTTCATTCCGGTTATGGATATGCACATAGACTATACATTAAACGTGGCTTTGTACCAGACGGCACAGGTGTATGGTACCAGGGCAAACAGTTAGATCAATATGCCCCATGTATTAATGATGATGATTTACTTCTCTTCTTTTCTAAAGAATTAAATAAAAAATAAGCAGTTACTTATTATTAACTTCAAAATAACAATATCCTTAATCTCTATAAAACTTTATATAAAATCCTATTGACTCTTACGTAACGTGACCCAGTACTATCGTTTTGTAAGAGTTTTAACCTATAATTTTAAATCAAATTTGGTTCATTTAAAAAGGAGGATTTTATATGAAATGCTATTTAGTTACCGGTGGTGCCGGATTTATTGGGTCGAACTTCATTCACTATCTTAGGCAGAAAAATGGAGATAATGTTAGGATTATTAACCTGGATGCTTTAGCTTACTGCGGAAACCGACAGAATGTCAGCACGTATGAGACATCAGATAACTATACCTTTCTACCAGGAAACATCTGCGACGAGGAATTGGTTAAGAAGATATTCCGTGAATATGACATTGATTATGTTGTACATTTTGCTGCTCAAACTCATGTTGACCGAAGTATATCATCCTCTAGAGAGTTTGCGGAGACCAATGTACTCGGAACCTTAAATCTATTAAATGCTGCCAAAGATACCTGGCTTACAAATGACAAACGCTTTTTATACATATCAACAGATGAAGTATATGGGGAATTGCCTCCCCAGGGCTATTTTACTGAAGCGTCTCCCCTTCAACCCAGAAATCCATATGCAGCAAGTAAAGCTGCGGGCGATATGATGGCACTTGCATACTATACAACACATCAACTTCCTGTGTTAGTAACCAGATGCTCCAACAATTACGGACCATATCAGTATGAGGAAAAGTTCATTCCACTTTGCATTAAATCCTGCTTAACTGGTAATCCGATACCAATTTACGGTGATGGTCTTCACATAAGAGATTGGCTCTATGTAGAGGATCACTGCAAGGCAATTGACAACGTGCTTAAAGAAGGTCATATTGGAGAGGTATATAATGTGGGAGGTCATAATGAACATACTAACATTGAAATTGCAAATCTTATTTTAAATATAATGAAAAATGATTACGGTTTTACCGACACTTCCATTCAATTTGTTGAAGACAGAAAAGGTCACGATAAAAGATATGCCATTGATCCAACCAAAATCAGTTCAGAGCTTGGCTGGAATAGAGAAATAGAATTTGAGAATGGAATTCGTCAAACCATACAATGGTATTTAGAGCATAGAGATTTCTTGAATATCTCCACACATCATTAACAAAAATACCTTTATACTACTTTAGGAATTCTTTGAGAGGTAACTTTTATGCAGGAGAATATTTTATATACAACTGGAGATTTTGCAAAACGAGCAAATGTCTCCGTCCGAACTATACGGCACTATGATGATGCTGGTTTACTAAAGCCCTCTATTATTAAGGAATCTGGCTACCGCTATTATTCCGACAAGGATTTTGCAAAATTGCAGAAAATAATTGTTTTAAAAAGGCTGGGGTTTTCCTTAAACGAGATATCCAGTATTACTCACGATGGGAAAAGCACTGATTTTATTATGGATTCCTTTGATCTTCAATTAAAATTAATACAAGAAAAGATCTCCGAGCTAAAGCAAATGGAACAGGCTATTCTTGATGTGTCCCAATCCATTTCCGGAAGACCGGAAGCAGATTGGAATAAGATAATCAGCTTAATTCATCTTACCAGCATGGAAGAGACTTTAATTAATCAATATAAGAATTCTAGTAATATCAATGCCAGAATTAATCTGCATAACAGATTTTCAATAAATCCTATGGGATGGTTTTCATGGATTTACGAAAATCTTCATTTGCAAAGTGGTATGAATATTCTTGAAACTGGTTGCGGAAACGGTCAATTATGGGCGGATAATCTTACCCTTTTGCCTGATTCTATTCAAGTAACACTAACTGATGTTTCCTCTGGTATGTTGAGGAATGCAAAAGAAAAGTTAAAAGCAAAAAGAAACCTATTTAATTATCAATGCTTTAACTTTAGACAAATTCCTTATGAAGCTGAAAGCTTTGATGTTGTTATCGCCAATCATGTGCTCTTCTATGCAAAAGACCGGGAAGAAACCTTGAAAGAACTTCATCGTGTGCTCAAAAAAGGTGGGTTGTTTTGCTGTAGTACCTATGGAAAGCAGCATATGAAGGAAATTGAGCTCCTGGTTAAGGATTATGATGATAGAATTGCTTTATCCGAAATTAAACTTTATGATATATTCGGGCTTGATAATGGCGGTACAGAATTATCTCCTATCTTTGATGAAGTAGAATTGTTAAGATATGAAGATAATCTTTTAGTAACAGAGGTGCAGCCCTTGGCAGACTATATTTACTCTTGTCATGGCAATCAAATGACTTACTTAAACGACAAGCAAGATAAATTCGAGTATTTTTTAATAAAGAAACTTGGTAAGAAAGGTATCCTCATTACGAAGGATGCAGGTATCTTTCTATGTAGGAAATAGTCATCGATATTCTTATTAGCAAAAGAAATGTAAGGTAGGTGTTTTCATGAACAAGAAAAGATTTTATGAGAACTTCATCTTTAGAGTTATTCTCCTACTCTTCGTCCTTAATATTTCCTCAAGTATATTACCTGGAGGAGGTATTCAAAGTTATGGGCTTTTTGGAGAAATGACTGCCATTTCTGTTTCTTATAACCAAGCCATTGTTATTCAATCAAGTCCACATAACAGTAAATCAAAAATACGAAGCAAAAAGATTATTATTTTAAAGCTTGTAGAAATACAATATACCTCGCTTCTGATACTTTTAGCGATACGTAGCCTGCGCTATTTAAATTATTTGTTACCTTTTAAGTGTCAGGTAACACCTGTCGTATTAAAAGTACGTATGAATCATTGAAGCTTTCTTCATTACTTTCATTAATTAGTTAGAAAAAGAAACCGTATGAAAGAATTGTGTCTGCAATCAAAAGTTTGCAGATAGTTAAGAAAGGCATGGTGATTTTTATGTATGAACAAGATTATATCATGCGTCTGATTCGTGAAATCGTCAGAACTATGGTGAAATTATTATTTAATAAAGAAGCAGATAATGAAGAGATAATTGCAATTAATGAAAATGATATTGGAACAAAACATAATGAACTTTTGGATCTGATTGATAGCGGCTGTATTAAAGAAGCAGAGAAACTTCTATTGGATACTATAGATCCCCATGATATCCAAGATTATAACGTAGCACTAATGTTTTATTCCTATCTAAATGAGAAAGAACTCAATTTTCTTGAAGAACACAACTATTCAAAAAAAGAAATAATGGAAGGTCTTAAGTACGTTTCAGACATCTATGGTTATGGCAGTATGGTAAATACGCTTCTTGGATTAGTGTCCGATTAATTAAAATAAAATGCAGTCGCAGATTCTTATTTTAAGGGTCTGCGACATTGCTTATAATTTTTGCGACCCGATTCTAATAATTCAGTACTTATATGATATAGGAGGAATGATTATGGAGGACAATGAAATTATTGAATTATATTGGAATAGGTCTGAGCAAGCAATTATTGAAACAAAGAAAAAGTATAATCCTTTATGCGCAAAAATATCTCTAAACATCTTACGTAATAACGAGGAAGCCGAAGAATGTGTAAATGATGCCTATCTTGGGGTATGGAACGCCATCCCTACAGAACGACCAGGATATTTTTCAGCCTTTCTCTGTAAAATTGTTCGCAATCTGTCTTTAAAAAGACTGAACTATAACCATGCAGAGAAAAGATATTCTAACATCCAAACTACTATGGAAGAATTAGAGAATGTTTTGGCTGCGAACATCAATCTGTCAGAAAAGCTTGAAATGGAAGAACTGGTACATACCCTTAATAAGTTCCTTAGAGGATTACCATCCTATAAACGGAATGTTTTTATTCGACGCTACTTCTTCTTTGACACAATTTCAGATATTGCTGATCACTATGGTTACAGCAAAAGTAAAGTCAAATCCATTCTTTCAAGAGATGGAAAAGCCTTATGCAAATTCTTATTAGAAAGGGGATACGGTAATGAATATAAGTAATCTCTGGGATGCCATTTCAAAAATAGATGATGAATTAATTAACAATGCCATGGAATCAAAGAAAAAATCGAACTATCACTATTATTGGTTTGTAGGTGCCGCAGCTATCATAATCCTAATTGCAGTATCTTTTTCTACCGCTTATACTGTCAATGCTGAGTTTCGAGAATGGATAATTTCTTTGTTTCAGATTGAGAACACAGAGATTGTTCCTGATTCCAATCAATCAGAAACCTCAAGCACAGGATTGCCCACAGTTACCAATATACCCGCAACTAATGACCATATCACTTTATATGCGACGGATACAATCGCGGATGTATTTACTGTTCAGTATTTGAAGTCAGATAACTATTTAAGTACTTTGGGCTCCTTGTTTTATTACTCTGATGAATCAGGCAGCAATCAATACTACGCAGCAGTAGATAATATATATGTTCCTGTTGAAGCACACCCCGTCAAAACACAAGTATCAATGCGTGGAATTACCAGTGAAATTGATTATACCAGTATAGCCTATGAGGATAAATTATATATACAAAACAATAATACTACCCGCTTTATGATAGATGATGATAATGATGCATTATTTACTTTAAATATATTTGATGACAATGAAGTATGGTTAACTTTATATATAAACCCTCAATCTGATAAATGGGAGTACCCTGTCCGTTATGACCTGGAGACAGGAAGAACGACGGATATTTTGCAGGGCATCTATGTGAATGATATCGAACTTTCCCAGTATCCAGTTCTTCGCGGTTGGAACTATCTTGGAAACGGTCAATTTGTAGTATCACTAGGGCAGACACTGGATAGTACCGAAACTTATCTATTGGATACTAATCATAAAAAAGCAATTTCTCTCTCTGATCTGACCGACCTCACTACAGTATCCTCTGCAAAAATCGTGGAAGATAAAATCCTTCTTATGGAGCCTCTCTCGGAAGATACCTTTAATTACTATTGCTATGACTATGCCACAGGTGAGCTTATCCAAATATATCATAATGCACAATATTGGAATTCTACAGAAACTTCAGGTAGTAATCTTCTGATTAAATTTTCTGGTGGAAGGTACGATTTTATAGAAGAGAATGGATGTATTTATTTAGCAGATGAATTTACCGGAACAAGATTAACTATAGAGGGAATTACAGAGGAGTTGGCAGAAAGTCTTCTCATTAATTCCGATAATAATAAAATTCTTGTATCCTCATTTGGAGAAGATGTAATTCAACAAATTGGTGTGATTGATGTTGAGGCCGGCACATTTTATTTATTAAACCGGGCAAATCAACCCGGCGTACATGAGTATTCTATCTGTTGGAACGATGCCGACCATATTATGATTAATGCTACTGTCGACAATTCTAATATGAGCCATGTATATCTGTATTCCTTAAATTGACTTTCTATATTATGGAAGTTATAATTAGCTATACGAATTTTACACTAAATATTCTTAATATAGGTAACCCTTTCAAAAATGAATGTCAAATTTAATTTACTTGGCAACAAGGAGCAGTTCTATGATAAAAATACTCACAAGCGGTTTCACGAACGGATTTACTGTGGCTTTTGGTACTTTAATAAAACAATATATACCCTCGGGCATGAAATTCGTGTTTGTTGCATCCGAATTTCAAAATATTCACGAACGTACCGACTGGTACTGTAGCTATTTTTTAAAGATGTTTTTTGACTATGGAATTACTTTTTCCAATGTAGCTGTTATAGATAGTAGAATGTCGAAAGATATTGCAAAAGAGACTATTAGAACTGCGGATGTTCTATGGCTGGCAGGAGGTGACACTCCTACGCAATATTCTTATCTGGAAGCTTATGAACTTATTCCATATATCAGAGAACATAAAGGCGTAATTATCGGAATGAGTGCTGGTTTAATTAATATGGCTAAAACAGCAGTCTGTACTTTAACTTGCAAACATAGTGAATTGAAAATATACGAGGCACTTGGATTAGTTGATTTCTCTGTTGAACCTCATATGAATAAAGACAATATATCTAAAGAACTACTAGACCTATCTGAAACCTATCCATTATATGGTTTATGCGACGACAGTGCTATCGTTTGCACAGATCATACTATTTCATACTTAGGAGATATATTTCTAATTGATAACCGGCATGTAACCCAGTTAAAATAGACACTACATTTCAAGGAGGCGAAAATGTTAAAGTTAGTCAGGCTTGAGTATAATCATAAAGATTTGTTGTTTGATATGATGGAGGAATGGTCCGCTACTGGAGAAAAAATAATACCATATTCTATTAGAAGACGTGATTATCATGATTTTGATAACTATCTCCTAGGTTTTGAGGAAGAAGTAAAAGGTTTGCCTGATTTTGTGCCTGCCACTACCTGTTCTGTCTCGATGTGGATAGAGGAATTTTTGTAGGTGCCGTCAACATACGTCATTGCCTCAATAAAGCTCTTCTTCTAAATGGCGGTCATATTGGTGATGGGGTAAGACCTTCTGAAAGAAGAAAAGGTTATGCGACAAAAATGATTGAACTAGCTTTGGAGGAGTGCAGAAAATTAGGTCTTGATAAAGTATTAATGGTATGTGAAAGAACCAACATTGGCTCTGCGAAAACCATTATGAATAATGGTGGGATATTAGAAAATGAACTTGAGGTTAATGGAATTTTAGAGCAGAGATATTGGATTACCTTATAAATTCAAATCTTACCCTCATCTTATTTAATGAAGATTTAAGTATCATTCTTTCGTTCATGGTTATATAATTGCCTTAAAAGAAACAGAATACAAAATATGTTAGGAGGAATCACTTTGAGGTTAATAATTACTGATACAGATGCCTCATTTTTAAAAACGAATTCAGAAGATATGGTTATCACTAACAATGATAAAATACACAATTGCATCGGCTGCTTTGGGTGCTGGATAAAGACCCCTGGCAAATGTGTCATTACAGATGGTTTTGAAGAGATGGGAAAGTATTTTAGTAAGTGTTCTGAACTAATTCTTGTAAGCAAATGCACCTATGGTAGCGCAAGCCCTTTTGTAAAAAATGTTTTAGACAGAGCAATTTCCTACATACATCCTGATTTCACTATCCGAAACGGTGAAATGCATCATAAAAGAAGGTATTCCAATAAGATTAAGCTATCTGCTTATTATTATGGTGAAAATATTCTACCCGAAGAGAAAGAAACCGCCAAACGCCTTGTTCAAGCAAATGTAATAAACTATGACGGAGAAGTTGGAAAACTTGCTTTCTTTCAAAGTTTAGAGGAATTAAGAGGTGTAATCCTATGAAAATAGCAATGATAAATGGCAGTCCAAAATCAAAAGATAGTACCAGCGGACAAATTCTGAAAGAGTTGAAAACCTGCATAAATAATGATGCAACTTATACAGACTATCAATTCAATAAACCGCAACCCTCCGAAGAGGCGCTACTTGCCTTGAATGATTTTGATGTTTTTGTTTTTGCATTCCCATTATATGTAGACGGTATACCTTCCCACCTGCTATCCTGTCTGGAAAAAATACAACAATCTGGTTTATCGAACAAAAATATAACCGTTTACTGTATTGTTAATTCTGGATTTTATGATGGTATTCAAAATTCCAATGCGGTAGAAATCTTACATAACTGGTGCAGACATATGGGTCTTAATTGGGGCATGGGTGTAGGAATCGGTGGTGGCGGAGCTTTACTTTCTATGAGTGGAGTTCCACTCGGAAAGGGACCTAAGAAATCAGTCGGTTTAGCTTTCACTCAACTAGCAAAGAACATTGAACAAAAGTCCAGTTGTGACAACATTTATACTAACATTAATTTCCCACGCTTTCTTTATAAGTTAATGGCTCAATTAGGCTGGCGACAGCTAATTAAGTTGAATGGCAAGAAAGCCAAGGATTTAAACTACAGATACTAGATTGCTGGTCTATATAGTTCAGCCGTTCTTGTTGAAAACCCTATTGCATATAAAAAAGGTTTATTAGAGTTTAGTCACCCCTCTTCCGATAGTGCTATCGATAGCTTTTATCAAGGTTCCAATTATGCCAAGGCCTATAGCATGGAAAAAGTTATTACCGTTAACAGTAATACGCAGAATGTAGCATATATCTATTATACGGATATCTTTTGGTCAAAGCATATAGAGAAAGAAAATATACCGGGTACTTATCAATTCTCCATTGATAATGGTATTATGATTAGTAACAGTACCCAGGTATCAGAACTTAAACCAAATGAACCGATTAGTGCAATATATTACCTACTCGGTGATTATTCTCAATTAGTCTCTTCAAATGAGGACGATTTTCAAAAATATGCGGAGGATGCAATATTAATTTGGGAAAGAAAATGGGTTTGATGTAACATATTTCTACTTTACAAATTTAATTGCAAATTCTGCATCCTTATTTCCAGTAAAAACTATATAACCTTTTGCAGGTAGGGTAACAGTAGATTTTTTATTCATGATTGAATTGCTAAGCAAGCTCCCATTTTCATCATAAACGGAGAAGGAAGCTTCCTTCGGTAGCTTAACACTGATTTCTTTCTTTTCTGAAGCTTGATTAATTTTATACCATTTTGCAAAACCTTCTTTACCAATTTTAACGGTAAAGGAGGTTTTTGAGGATAGAGTTTTCACATTATCTTCTGAAATCAATAAGCTAGCATTGCTTTTCAGATATTCTGTGTTCCCAACCTTATAAAAGAAGTAATCGCTCAAGTCTCTCCCATTGACTCCAGGTATCTGAAGATCAGCTTTCGCATTATTTTCATCTATAATCTTAGTATACCCACAGTACCCCTCCAAATCTTTCAGGATGTATAACTTGGTTATCGGAGAAAGGGAATACACTGCCGAATCATACTTTTCATTTATCACAAAATATAGTTTATTATCTCTATTTTTCCAGGCAGCTAGCACCTCCGCAGTAATTGGATTATTCACGAGCTTTTGCCCTTGGTAAATAGAATTAGGGATTTGACTAATGCCGTGTAGCATGCTGTATCCGAATACATTTAGATAAGTTAACCCATTTGCTTCAGTTACAAAATTTATATAAGTACTTCCATCATAGGAATAGAATTTTCCATCACCCGTATATGTGAACTTTTGTGACAGTGAATTCTTAACGATTGCATTTGATAAAGTAAGGGTGCCATCCTTGCTTATGGTAACTTTACTAATTCCATTATAGTAAGCATAGAAACCATCGTATTTCTTCATCTTGCTTGGCATATCGGCTTTTATTGGTTTTGTAAAGGTTTTGTAAGGCTTAATCTCATCTATATTCCCTTTCGCCTTCAAGGCAGAAAGTAAAACCTCCTGTGCCATAGCTTGATTATAAATACTTGCTCCACCGGTGGATAGTACAACCATCGCCATATTATAGTCTGGTAAAACAATCATGCTTCCGTGGTACTGAAGTGTATCTCCTCCCTTTACCAATGCTTTAATTCCATATTCATTGAATGGATAAGTATCCACGCTATCCCATCCAAGACCATACGATACAGATCCAGCTTCACTTTTGGGCCAAATGCCATTAAGATATTCTGGGTTCATCATAGCATTAACGGAATCGATGGATAAAACCTTACTTGTCTCCTCCGTCATAAATATCTCTGCAAATTTACAAATCTCTTCTGCTGTTGAATAGATACCACCTGCACCGATTGCATTCAAGTTTTCCGTTGGTAACGCACTGTCACTACCAACCTGATACGCTTTAACCAGCTGATTCCTATCAAAATTATCATTCGGTGTTTTTGTTAATCGAAGACCTAATGGCTGATTTATATTTTCTTTTATGTATTCAGAAAAACTGATTCCAGAAACTTTCTCGACTAAAATTTGCGCCAAACTAAATCCGTCGTTGCAGTAAACAGAGAATGCACCAGGATCTGCCTTTAACCTGGAAACAGATAATCTGTTTAATAAATTATTATATGTTGATGAATCATTATCATTAAAAAGAATGGTGCTGTTGAATGTACTGCCAAATAAGCCAGAAGAATGGTTTAATAGCATTCTGGCTGTTATATCTTTGTATCTTTTGTCAGCCATTTTAAACTCTGGAATGTATTGCACGATTGAAGCATCTAGATCTACTTTTCCTTGGTCAACCAACTGCATTACCGCTACTGATGTAAATATTTTACTAATAGAACCGATACCATACATATCATCTTCTGTTGGGACTGTTTTTTTCCCTTTATCATTTACACCCGCCTGATCGGATAATATAATCTCTCCGTTATCAATTAAGGCGTATTGTACGCTTGTAGAACCATAGATTGAGGTAAGAAATGCTGCCTTTTTCTTTGCAAGAGCCACTGTATCATCATAATTAACTTTTGCCTCAAGCGTTGTAATTAAGCCTGTAACACCACTAGTTTGAGCGTATGCTTGTGTAAATGGTGAAAACAATAACATCAATACGATGCCAAAAGCGGTACCTAAACGAAAAATTTTTTTTAACATAGTAAGCCTTCTCCTTTTTGCAAATTTAACCAATGCCATTATAGCATAGAAATATGGTGAATCAATCTTTCTAATCATATTTTAACTATTTGTGGAAAATAAATTATAGAAATTAATCTATGAAAGAGCTATAATAAGAATTGCTAAATTTTACATACTACTATAAATTAAACTTGGGAGGAATTAGTGTGAAACTTACTAAAATGTTCAGCAAATTTTTTGTTATGGTGATGATACTTTCCATCATAACCCCATTCGCAATATCCAATGCGAATGCTAGTGTTGCCTACGCTGCAACTATTAAGCTAAACAAAACATCCATATCATTAGATGTTGGCAAATCGTACACGTTAAAGGTTAGCGGTACAAAATCAAAGGTCGCTTGGTCTTCAAGTAATAAGAAGATTGCAACCGTAAGTACTTCTGGAAAAGTAACTGCGAAAAAGGCTGGTTCTGCAACTGTTACAGCCTTAGTAAACAAGAAAAAGTATAATTGTAAGGTCACCGTAAAGACACCTGTAAATCCTCTTGTTAAGAATGCTCCCTTTGCTGCACAAGAAGCAAACCTTGGAAAAATCAATACCGTAATTCCCAAAGATTGGACCATGAACGTTTTAGCTCAAGAGAGTAACTACATTATGGTTATGCTTTATCCAAGTACAGTCGATATAAATTCAGGTTCATCGAATATAACTGTTATTGTACAGGAAACAGATACTGCGCCAACCTATGATCTTGCTAAAGAGTATTTTTCAAGCGTGATTACAGAAGACCTGATTGCTACTCAGCTAGCTTCAGCCGGACTAGGAGATGTTGTCGTTTCTGATTTTACTACTAGCGATTACGAAACTAAGAACGGTACTGCATTTAAAACTGCATATAGCACTACTTATAAGGTAGATGACCAAGAAGGATCTCTTACCCAGATTATCTATGATATATACATTAATAACTTCCTAGTTGAAGTAACAATCACTGATGCAGGAGACAATCTTACTCCTGATATTTACGAAATTTCAGAATATATATTAGATTCCCTGCAATTAGTTAAATAAACCGCTTTGTTTTACATGTGCAGGTATAGTAATTCTTTGCTATACCTGCTTTTTTTGATAGGTGTATAAGAATATTGTTCGGAGGGATGAGCTGTGAAGCAAAAAATAAAGCCCTATTTACCTTTTATACTTAGTGTTACTCTCATATCCATTCTTCTACTTACTTATGGAAATATTGGTGTATCAAAAGGTGGTTTAGAAAAAGACGCCAGAAAGAATCACCATATAGATCCCACTTGGGAGGTCGCAACCTCGGTTAATGAAAACCTTGGCATCTTACTCTTCTATGACAAGAATACTTATGAATATACCTATTCCATCTATCTTAACCACCCTGGTATTTCCTATGGTTACTTTTTTAGAGAAGGTGGGGGGTTAGTCGGACTTGAGGAGGGTACGGTTCAATTTACTAATGAACACGGTTCTGCCATTTTTTCATTAAACCAAGATAAAATTAGTAGAATCGAATTTGGTAATAAAAAGTTGTCACCAATTATGATAAATCCATCCAAACCCTTAACAGCTTTAATCCCTGACCATAGCGAATCAATTATTATGTATGACGTAAATGAAACTATGGTACCCTTTACTAATGTTATTGTAGGTTACTAACCTTTTTCTTCACTACTATAGATATAATATGAAAATGTTATCTTAATAAATTGATTGCTTAACCTTATTTTTTTAATCTAAGAAAGGCAGATTACATGATAAAGGATATAATTTACAAAGCGGATAGGAATGTATGTTATTCTATTTTTCTCATCCTTATTATACTTAGCTTTTCTGGATGTAACAGTAAAAATTCTAATGACTCCAATGATGAGATAACTACTTTTGTACCTACGCGTTTACCAAAGAATATAACTGCTGCCACTACTCCAATACCAGCTAATCAAGAGGAATCTTCATATACTAAATCCTCCACGGAGTTAATCTGTGACTTTGAGGATTGTTTCGATGGTTTTAACGGGTGTGCGGTTATCTACAATGTAACGGAAAATGAATACAACTTTTATAATAAGGAAATGTGTGTGATTCAAACAACACCCTGTTCTACCTTTAAAATACTATCTACCTTAATGGGTTTACAGAATGATGTTATTGATTCCGAGAATTCTAAGATGGGATATAGCGGAACTAACTACCCTGTTACTGAATGGAATTCTGATGTGACGCTCAAAGAAGCCTTTCAGTATTCTTGTATATGGTATTATCGTAAAATCATTGATAAAGTAGGTAAGGAATCTGTTCAAGAACAACTTAATGACTTATCCTATGGGAACTGTGACATCTCAAGCTGGGAGGGCAGTAATGCTAATTCATTGCCAGAATTAAATGGGTTCTGGTTGGAGTCTTCTTTAAAAATATCTCCTACAGAACAAGTTAATGTCCTTTCTTCGATATTTGAAGATAAGAGCAACTATTCTGCAGAAGATATTGATATCTTAAAGCATATTATGAAAGCTGATAATAACGAGAACATTGAATTGTATGGTAAAACTGGTGCGGGCGTTCATAACAACTCCTGGTATGTTGGCTTTTTTAAAGCTAATAATAAAACGCATTATTTTGCTGTTCATCTTGACGACCCTACGAAAAGCCGTGTAACAGGTGCTGATGCCAAGCAGATAACACTTAACATCATTGATAAATTCTATATAGATAACTAATAAATTTTACATAGTAAAAGACCACAAACAATACTTCTTATTCGCACAGAGGCATGAAGCCTATATTATAATTCCACCATGAAAATAACACTCATAGATTCTATTTCCCTTATAAAGAATCTCCTCATACCCCTGATACCATTCAAATACTCCATCAACCTTGCAGTGATAAGTATAATCTCCCTCTTGAAAGAAAGCTGGTCCACGATAAGGACTATCCTTTGGAACATTTGACAAAGCATTCTTTAAGACATCACCATTAAAATTTTCTCCTATAACTCTTCCACAATAATTCATACACCAGAAGGGTTTATCCACAATCCATATGGCTTCTTCCCCACCAAAGCGTTCACCGCCAAGATAGGTGTCATAATAGTGTAATTCACCTTCACTAAATTCAAGGTCATGAGAATTTGTTCGCGAGGAAGAAGTCTCATTTCCAGATGCAGCATAGGTTGCTTTTTTTGCTTTTAACAAGAAACCAATTATCTCCTGATTACTAGCCTTATTGTCATTTCCATATTGCTTATTACAAGTCTCTTTGTCTCTAATTAATCGGTCCAAAGACACTTTATAGAAATCACTTAACTGGATTAATTTTTCGACTTCTGGCAGGGAGTTCCCGCTCTCCCACTTTCCAATTGCTTGTCTTGAAACCTCCAAATACTCCGCCAGCTCTTCTTGGGATAATCCCTTTGCTTTTCTTAATTCTATTAGGTTTTCTGCGACACTCATTCTTAATCTCCTTTTAGCACTATGGTTTTCTTAAAATGTGATGAAAGTTACTGCAAAGCAGAATCTTTCCAGG
>JAFACO010000477.1 GCA_023425485.1 Bacillota bacterium | reverse complement strand
GCCTTACCAGCATCTAAATGTTCCGGTGTGTTATATTGTGCGGAACCAAGATAATCAAAGATACTAAAGAAAGATACACCACCGGTATAGTCTTCCTGCGCTCCATCCCAACGCTGTGTTAAGGAGTCAGGATCCAATAATCCCTTCTGGAATAAGGTATTATAGAACTTCAAACATCTTAAATACATACCGCCTTCTTGTAAACAATCCTGCCAGGTCTGAGTTGATTGGTCATATAGTCCGATACCGAACTCTTCATAACCGTAAAGTGCTGCAGTAGCCTTTACGAACATAACCATGTTACCGTCCCAGTCATTGAACAAGGACACACCATAGGTTTCATGACCTGAATCAGAAATAGGCTCTAGTTCTTTCATCTGCTCTAGTAAAGGGATATAATCCTCTAAAGTTTCTACCTTTGGATATCCAAGCTTAGCATATAAGTCCCAACGGATATCAGGATGGTAGATATAAGAAATATGATCCTCTGCGGATGAAGCGACGCCATATCCAAAACCATACACTGTTGTTCCATCTGGGCTGATACCTGCATTTTTCTCAAGTGCCTTAGGCATATTTTCTTTAATATCAGGACCAAAATCAGTTAATAAATCATCTTCATTCCAATCCATTAACATGCCCTTATCAATCGCCTCAAGATATTGACCAGCATCATTACCAAAAATTACAATGTCACCCAAGTTACCAGATTCCATACGTGTTACAAATACACCATCTGCATCGTTAACGATTTTAACCTTTACATTAAATCTGTCGAGTAATTCCTTTGCAAACCAACCAATTTGTTCACCGGAATAGTTTGCTGTCTGTGAGTAAATCGTTAACTCAATGATTTCCTCTTTCTTTTTGCCACATCCCGCAAGTAATGAAAAAGCGATAACTGCTACAAGTAATAAAGCAACTAATTTTTTTGACTTTCTCATGTATTTATCTCCTCCTTTTATTCTTGCAAAAGAAGCCCCTTGAACCTCTTTTACAGTTTTATAAACTGCATTCTTGCAGTTAAAACCTTATTAACCCTTAACGGCTCCTAACATAATACCTTTTTCAAAATATCTTTGCATGAAAGGATATACAAACATAATAGGTAGTACCGTTACCATGGATACCGTATACTTAATTGTCTTAGAATCCAGTAGTTGTGCCTGTTGGGTAGCTGATAGCCCACCTGTCTGACCCTTCATGATCTCTGCAAGGTTGTTGGATTGATTGAGATAAATCCATAATCTATGCTGAAGCGTATGAAGACTTGAATCATTTTGCATTAAGATTAAGGAGTCCTGGAAGGAATTCCAGTTACCAACCGCACCAAAAATTGCTATTGTCGCTAGAATTGGCTTACTTAATGGCCAAATAATTTTACGGAATACCGTCATATAGGTAGCACCATCAATATATGCACTTTCCTCAAGCTCTGCTGGAATTGATTCAATATAAGTCTTAACCAGAATAATGTTATAAGGTGCAACAATACCTGGAATAATATATCCAAGGAAATTATCTGTTAAGCCCAACATAGACATATTCAAATACCAAGGAATAAGACCTGCATTAAAATACATGGTAATTACAATAAATCGATACCAGATACTACGTCCCCACATATCCTGCTTGGTAACCAGGAATCCTACCAGCGCAGTTGCTCCAACCATTAACGCTGTTCCGATGATTGTTCTTAATACAGAAATATTGAACGCCTGACCCAACTCTTTTACATTGGTCAGCAACAAATAGTTTTTAAAATGAATTCCCTTTGGAATTAATTGAATTGCACCAATTCTAACCAGTTCATTATCACTGATTGTATTAATAAACAGGTAATAGAATGGAAAGATACATGCCAGTGCAAATACTATGAAAAATGTGTGGTTTACTATTTCAAATATAATATCAGATACATGAATTTTATACTTCGGTGTAGAAACCATGCTTTCTAACTTTTTTTGTTTTTTTGCTTCATTTATCGCCATTTCTCCACCTCCTAAATAATACTGCTGCCGCGAACTGCCTTAGATACTTTATTAGCTATAAAGAGCAATGCAACACTTATGACTGACTTAAACATACCTATTACAGTTGATAGAGGAATAATACCATTACCAATTCCTAGTCGGTACACATAAAGGTCGAGCACTTCGATGCTGGCTGCATTGTTTGGATTTCTAAATACTAAGTACTGATCCAAGCCGTTGGTCAGTACACCTGCTATCTGCATCAAGAACAATACCATGAAGGTTGGCATTAACCCTGGAACCGTAATATGCCACATTCTCTGGAAACGACCTGCGCCATCCACTGTAGCTGCTTCATATAACTGCTGATCAATACCGGAAATACCAGCGATATAAATAATTGCACTCCAGCCAATGCCCTTCCACATACCCCACGCAAGCATCTTTAGCCAGGTGTGACTTGGGTCCATAAGGAAGTTTACCGCTGTTCCACCATTGTTAACAATAATATTACTTACTAAACCTTCTGTGGAAAAGAGAACAAAGGCAAAGGAATAAACCATAACCCAACTGATAAAGTTTGGAATTGTAGTAAAAGTCTGAATAAGTCTACGAACACGCAGATTTTTGATTTCGCAAAGAAAAATAGCGAACGCCATAGCACACCAACTGGTGGCAAGACCAAGACCACTCATAGCAAGGGTATTTATAAGAACTCTGACAATGTCTTTTCTTGTAGCCGCATTCTCAAATAAATAGGTGAACCATTTAAGGCCTACAAAGTTATCACTGCTTAGTGTGTCACCTGCTTTATAGTCATAGAACGCATATCTCCATCCCCATAACTGAAGATAAGAGAATAAAAATGTTAATACAACAAAGGGACTCATTAATAAAAATAATTTATATTTTTGCTTCAATTCATAGACATCAGTTTCTTTTGGTTTTGGTTGAAGCACTAATAGCAAAAGTGATACAAATAATATAAGAAGTAGCATTCCACCAATAATGAAAATTGCTGTTGGTAAATGAGGTCCAACCTTAGCAACATTTGAAGTATCTGATACTTGCAAATAAGCTACGTAGATACCACCCAATCCCAAGAAACCTACTACAGTACTTATTGATGAAATTAAATTAGCTAATCTTTTTAACTTCAGTGAGCCAAGTGACATACAAGCTCCAGCTGCTGCTCCGGCAAAACTTAGTATTATAACCATACTTGATATAAAGAGAATTATAAATGATGATTCCTGTACCCAGCCTCTGTTCACGGCTCTAGTAATACCACCAGTCAGGGATTGATAATCAATACCTGTAGTAAACAAAGACATATTATCATTAATAAGTTCACTTATATTAGCAGGGTTAAGCGCCGGAATTAATAACGTAATCAATGTAAGAATTATTATAATCCGATATGCCACAAAAATGATATCGGTTAAACGCTCCTTATTGGTTTTCACAAGTTGTTCCGCTTTCATAACTATCCTCCTAGTCCTTTAAGACAATACTTTACTATAACCATTATACCTAGGCCTACATAGCATCGCTACCGTCATTACTTGACATAAAATACAGTACTTTTTTATTCAAATTGTCTAGATTGATATATGATTTTCCACGCATTTACAGCTCATTTTTGTTTAATTGTTCTCTAAATTAACCACTGGAAGTAGCATTAATACCTTAGTACCCTTTTCAAGCTCACTTTCTACCTGAATACCATATTGAGTGCCATAGAATAACTTAATTCTTTGATTAATGTTATATAATCCAATGTTTTTGTTTGGATTTAGATGAGGCGTATTCAATTTTCTCCGTAATCTGTAGAGTGATGCCGCATCCATACCACTTCCATTGTCCGAAATATCAATGTGTAATACTTCGACACCTTCCATATTGGTTGTATAAACCATAATTTTAATTAATCCATTCTCTTCCACTTCCTCTAATCCATGGGCAATGGCATTCTCGATAATAGGTTGAATTAAAAGTGGCAGAACATCCAACTCCGCTGTTATTAAACCCTCCTCTATTTGCAACGTATAATTAACCTTATCCATAAAACGAAGCCTTTGTATTTGAAGATAGGTTTCAATGTATTCCAGCTCTTTTTTTAGAGAAGTCGATGAAGTGCCTGTGTTTTCTAGCACATAACGCATTGATTTACCAAGAAGTTTAATTGCAGTTGCAACATCCTTATCTCCTGCTTTAAACGCCTTCATACGAATTGTCTCTAATGTATTATATAAAAAGTGAGGATTAATCTGGCTTGCCAAAACCTCCATCTCTATCCGTTGCTGTGCATTCTGAAGTCTTTGGGTATTAATCCGTTCCTCATACATTTTGGCGTCCTTTATCTTAATCTTCTCCACCATTTTTAGAAGATCTTCAAAGGCTTCTGATATTTCATCTTCACCCATTAACTGTGAAGGTACATCATAATTTTCGTTACTTGCCTTATGCATGGCTTCTCTTAGGATATCTACACGTCTTGAGAATTGTGAGGTGAAAAATCGAATAAAAAGTAGCGGTAAAAGAGTTGCAAAGCCTAAAGTAACTAAGCAAATAGTAAGAATTTGATTAATATTATCATAGGCCGAATTATCCATAGTACATATATAAATACGATTATCTGTCTGGTATAGCTGTAATGTTGATACTTTCGTTAAATATTTTTTGTCTTTAACAAAAATAGGGTCTTCATATTCATAGTATTTCTTATCATAATCAATATAAATTAAATTCTCTATCTCATACCACTCTCGAACCGAACTAAAGAAAATCCCTCCTCCATCCACATATAGGAGTAATTGATCATTATTTGTATCTACTAGTATGGTTCTAAGATAGTTTTCATTTACTTTAATAAATAACACCGCATTTGCAATTGGTATTTTGCGTACTAAGCAAAGATTGTAATAGGTGTTTTCATATTTATCCACTGTACTTTGCGAAATCCAAAAAGCACTTGTCTGGGAAATAGCTTTCATATACCAATCCTTAGATTTAATGGTGTTATTAACCGTATCAAACTGTTCATATTTTCGTACAGAGGGGTTCTCTGAATATATTGTGATACTATCAAGAATTTGATAATTGTTGAGATACTTTCTAATATTCTCATACTTATTGGCATTAACAAGAAAATCATTTTTATCCTTGTACTCACTTGTTAATAGTTGCTGTAGATTATCATCCGATGCAAGATCTTCTGCTATGGTATATATCTGCTTTGTTAGCTCAAACAGAATAGTATTTGCTCGCAGATGATTTGATTCATTTAAATCCGAGTGATATATTGACAACAATCGTGATGTGTTAAATATTAAGAATACACCGATAATAGCCATTGGAATAAAGAATCCCAGGGAGTAGACAATATTAAGCTGATTACGTAATTTAATTTTACTTAATCTCTCCTCCAGCTTTCTTAACAAATATCTCATCCTACTTCACTCCTCGTTTCTCTATATTCCTGTTATCCTCTGTGTTTTACTTCAGATATTACATTTTATTTCATGTATCGTGCTTGTTCCATTATATCTGCACTTTAAAGAAATAACAATGAAGTAGATATGATAAATATTCCAATACTTTTAAATAAAAGAGGACGAAGTTGTTAACCTCATCCTCTAGTATTATTTCTTCTAATCTGTTGTTAACTCATTTTGTTAACTATTTATTTATTTCTTCTTTCTGGATACTACTACAATAACAATTACTGCAACAACAGCAATCGCAGCAATAATTCCAATAATAATACCTGTGTTACTAGAGTCATCATCAGTGCTTGTTGTATCGTCTGGTGTGTCTGTTACAGTTGTATCATCAGTTGTGGTTGGAGCTGTTGTAGGTGCTACTGTAGGCTCTGCCTGCTGCTGGCTCTCATAACCCATACCGGATATTGTGAAAGTGATTTCTGCTTTCTTAAATGGCCATGGGTAAGCAAATAAGTCTTTTACATCATTGTTCCAGTCGTTTTGGCAAAGAATCTTTACAAATTCCTTGCTATCTTTATCTAAAATAGCTTCTGGAAAGGTATATTTTGTGTTTCCATCAAATTTAACAATAACATCAGTAACTTTAACAGCGTCTGATAATGGAATACTAGTGGATACATATAACAAGCTTAATCTCTCTTCACTTTGGAAATCAGGATTCTCTAAAGTAACTGTATAAGTTCCGTCTCCATCTACTACTGCATCTGTGAAAGTACCTGGATAAGCTACAGAACCTTCGGTACCTACTGAACTAAGTTGACTAAATTCTGGTGTACCAAAACCATAAGTAGCATCATCATATGCGTTACGGAAAATCCAAAGGGTTGTATTTGTCTGAATTCCCATATAAGCGCCGTATTCACCAGAATAGGTTACTGCTCCTGTAGTTGCTGCCTCATCGTTGGTTGTGGTTGTAGCTGCATCGTCAGTTGTTGTTGCTGCTTCTGTAGGAGCTACTGTTGCTTCTGTTGCACCTGCATATACTGGTACTACATTTAAAAGTATTGCTCCTGCAAATAATACTGAAAGTAATGTTTTAATGCTTTTTTTCATTGCATTGTCCTCCCTGTTAATTTCGCCAATGTTTTTGGCTTTTTTTACTACCTACACATATAAATCTACTATAGTTTATTGCTCAAATAAACTATGTCTTTTATACATTTTTTACATTACAATTTTTACATGGGTACTATATCTTTTGCATATTTTCTATTTTTTCTAATCATATTATGTCAAAAAAGGGTTGTCATTATTCGACAACCCTTTTTAAATATTAAATTTTTATAACTATTTCTGTTTTCTTCTTAATGCAGCAGCACCAGTTGCAAGAGCGCCTAAGCCATATACAAGACCTAAACCAACAACACCAGTCTTAGGAACATCTGTTGCAGGAGCTTCTTCAGTTGCAGTTTCTTCAGTTGTTGCTTCAACTGCAGGTTCTTCAGCTGCAGGGCCATTGCCATCAGCATCTAAGAAAGTGAATTTAATTTCATATGTCTTAACTTCAGCAAAAACTTCAGGAGCAACAATTACAGGTGTAGCATCACTAATGTCTCCATCAGGAGTACGTGCATCTTCAGGAAGAGCAGTTACGAAAGTGTTATAAACATTAGAACGGATACGTCCGTCTTCATCATTTGAGTAAGGCTTTGTAAATTCTACAGACTCACCATTAACAATGATTTCATCAATCTGAAGATAATATCCAGGGAAATTAGTAGCTGCACCCTGAATCATAGGAGCTGTAAATACTACGCCAGACGCAAAACCTGCTTCTGTACCAGTAAAATCAAGACCTACTGTATAGCTACCTACACCAGTTACAGTCGCATCTGTTGCAACAACACCAGCACCATTACCTGCATCTTCTGGACCCCAGTAAGCATTACCCCATGCTGCATCAGCAAATGCGATGAATGCTGTGTTATCAGCAGGTGCTGCCATAGCTGTAGTTGGAACTACGCTAATAGCAAAAACAGCTGCTAAAAGACCTGTTAAAATTGCTTTAAGATTTCTTTTCATTTAAATAACCTCCCGTTAAATTATTCAATAATTTAGGTTTTTATGTACTACCTACAGTTATTAATTTACTATAAATAATTCAGTAAAAAAACATATGTTTTTAAACATTTTATACATCATTTTTTTTACATGTACTTATTTTTTTAACTGTTTTATCTAATTTAATATTCCTATATTATTGATACTTTTTGTTTAAATTACCAATAATCCTTTATACACTTAGAAACACCTATAATATGAACGGTTGAGATTATTTAGTCTAGACTTACTTTTTAAATCTCCGCAATTCCTTTCTACTATAATAATTTCTCATAATAACAGCAAATGCTACTCCAATCAGCGAGGAACAGATTGTTGCCAATAATCCTGCTGCAAGTATCTCAGCTGGATTCACAGAACCATATTGCGTACGGTAAGCAATAATATTAACCGGTATTAACTGCAATGAGGATATATTGACAATTAATAGGGTACACATATCACAGCTCGCAATTTCTGAATCTTTATTTAGTGCTTTCAATTCTTTCATAGCCATTAATCCAACCGGGGTTGCAGCCCATCCAAGTCCTAAAATATTTGCTATCATATTAGAAGCAATATATTCATTTACAATGTGCTCTTTTGGAATGCTTGGATATAAGAAACGAATGACTGGACGCAGTACTTTTGTAAATGCCTCTACAATGCCGCATTTTTTTGCTATTTGCATGATTCCAGTCCACATAGACATAATACCCAACATTGTAATACAAAGCATTACAGCCTCTTTTGAAGAGGTTAGTGTGGCATTACTTACCGCTCCGATATCCCCTCGTATTACACCTACCGTAACTCCTAACACAATCATAAATCCCCAAAGATAATTTAACATGGCACTATTCCTTCCTTACACTTCCTATTGATAATTGCTGTTAATCTTTTAATCGATCTATAAAGTCATTCCTTTTACAATTACCTATATTTATTGTCTTTCTAAACAATATACAAATTTCAATTATTCTATGCTTACTTATACTTATACATTTATTGACATTTTATACCGATTTGTCGTATTTTACTTAACAATCTATACTTTTTATGTCGATTAATAGTATCAATAGTACACCATTTACATATATTGTTTAAATTGTGCTATGTTTTGACAATTATTTTAGTTGACATTAAAATTATCCTATGATATCTTATTAAATGCTATATACAAAAAATGTAAGCATTTATTTGTAGGATAAGCATTCTATTTTATTCCCCAGTATACTAGAGAAAAGGAGGCCAACTATGAAAAGCACAGGTATGGTTAGAAAGCTTGATGAGCTTGGAAGAATCACTATTCCGATTGAGATGAGAAGAACAATGGGTGTCGAAGAAAGAAATCCATTAGAGATTTTTGTAGATGAAGACAAAATCATTCTTCAGAAGTATGAACCTACTGATATTTTTGTTGAGACAAGAAAAGACAACTTATTAGAATATCAAGGTAAGAAGATCTCAAAAGAAACAATTATCGAGCTTGCAAAGCTTGCAGGAATTATTGAATAGTTACATATTTCAATAGAAACTCCAAAAAAGCCTGTCATTCATTTGACAGGCTTTTTATATGTTCATTATTAAATTACGAAATCTTATAATAAGTTAAGTTGACTAACATCCTTATCTCTCTAGTAAAAGCTGATATACGTCTCTCTTACTTATCCCTCTATCCTTAGCAACCGATTTCATTGCTTCCTTTCTGTCCATCCCCTGATCTATATAGAGCTGCATGTGGTCCTCAAGTGAAACTAAGTTCCATTGTTCTTGTTGATTAGCTTCCAACTCTTCGTAGGATTTTCCTTCTATTATAAGTACATACTCTCCTTTAGCCTCTTTTGACTGGTAGGTATCTATTGCCTTTAATATAGAAGTCAAAAATATATTTTCATGTTTCTTTGTTAATTCCTTAATAACAGTTATCGTTCTATCGCCAAGTACCTGTTTTAATTCCTCCAGGGTCTTAAGCAGTCTATGCGGAGCTTCATATAAGATTAAAGTTCTTGTATCTGTTTTTAATTCTGTAAGTATTCTTTGCCTCTCCTTCTTATCTTGCGGAAGAAAGGCTTCAAAACAGAACCTTCTTGTTGATAGACCTGAGAGCGTTAAAGCCGTAATTGCGGCACAAGCACCAGGAAGTGAGGTTACAGTTACCTCCGCTTGATATGCCTGCCTTACAAGCTCTTCTCCGGGGTCAGAGATACCTGGTGTTCCCGCATCTGTAATAAGTGCAATGTTCTTACCTTCCAGGAGTTGCTCTACCAAATGTTTTGCTTTATCCACCTTATTAAACTCATGATAACTGGTCATTGGAGTTTTAATTTCAAAATGATTTAATAGCTTTATGCTATGCCTGGTATCTTCTGCTGCTATTAAATCAACTTCTTTTAATACTCTTAACACCCTAAGAGTAATATCTTCTAAGTTACCAATTGGTGTTGCACATAAATATAATATACCGGACATAAGATAAGTCCTTTCTATATTACTTAATCCAAATAAGCCTAATAACTTTAATGGGTTAAGTAAGTATTGTAATAATCGCTGTTTCTTCTATAATGATGTCTTTTTAACTAATAACCATAAATATCGTAGATCTCATCCGTATACACCCCAGGTTCTTTATATACAATTAGTGGCGCCTCTACTTTTACCATGGATTTAGCACCCTTCATACATTCAATTAAAACCATGTTTGGTTCCTTATCTACAAATGGATGAACTAGTTTCATCCTTTTTGGTTCCAACTTATATTCGGTTAATTTGTTCATAATCTCAACAAGTCGAAATGGTCTGTGTACCAGATAGAATCGACCGCCAGGTTTTAACACTCTTGCGGCTTCCCTTATAACATCTTCGAACGTACAGAGAAGTTCATGACGTGCAATCGCCTTAGCTTCACCTGGATTAACAATTCCATGGTTATGGTTCATATAGGGAGGATTACAGGTTACAACATCAAAGGAAGCCAACCCAAAAACTGCAGAGGCTTCCTTGATATCTCCAGTTACAATATCTACTTTATCAGCGAGCTTGTTTAAGGCAACACTTCTTCTTGCCATATCCGCACTTTCCTCTTGAATTTCAAGACCAGTAAAATGCTTGCCCTCTGTTTTTGCTTCCAGCAGGATTGGAATAATCCCTGTTCCCGTTCCCATATCCAAAGCGATTTCCTTTGGCATCACTTTGGCAAAGCCAGAAAGTAGAACAGCATCCATTCCAAAGCAAAACTTCTTAGGATTTTGAATTATCCTGTAATTGTTCCTATGAAGCTCATCTACCCGCTCATCTGCATGTATTGCTATATCTGTTGTATAATCATCATTCATCATCGAGTAAGGATTTCCCTTCCTTCCTCTCTAATAATTCTAATACTCTTAACTCTTCATCATCAAAAGATGGCGTTCTTTCTTTGCGCTTCTTCTGCTTAAAACGTAGTTCATCTGCTTTGTATTCACGAACTTCTTTTTCATCATTCTCCAAAGTTACAATAACCTTAACTAACTGCTTTAGTACACTTACACTTTGGACTTCACCTTTTAGATTATCCTTTGTAGTTACAAAGTCACCTACATTTGGCAGCTTACTATTTAATTCCTCATAGGCTTCTTCTTCATTTTTCAGACAGCACATGAGTCTTCCGCAAACACCGGAAATCTTCGTAGGATTTAGTGATAGATTCTGTTCCTTAGCCATTTTAATGGATACCGGAGCAAATTCCGATAAATACGTATTACAACAAAGAGGTCTGCCGCAGATGCCAATGCCACCAACAATCTTAGTCTCATCTCTAACACCAATTTGGCGAAGCTCAATTCGGGTTTTAAATACGCTGGCTAGATCTTTTACTAATTCACGAAAATCAATTCTTCCATCTGCCGTGAAGTAGAATAGGACTTTATTATTGTCAAAGGTATATTCGGAATCAATTAACTTCATTTCTAGATTATGTTTTTTGATTTTCTCCAAACAGATTGCAAAGGCTTCCTTTTCCTTCTCCTTATTCTTTCTCTCAACCGTATCATCCTCTTCCGTCGCCTGACGAATAACCGATTTTAAAGGTTGAATAATCTTATCATCCTCGACGTCTCTAGGTGCTAATACCACCGAGCCATATTCTATTCCTCTGGCTGTCTCAACGATTACATTATCACCTTGTTTTATATCGTAGCCTGCAGGATCAAAGAAATAGATTTTACCTGCTCTGCGGAATCTTACTCCTATTACATTAACCATTACTATTCTCCTTTATAGTTAATAACATAAGTTCAATTGCAATATCAAAATTAACATTAGCCTTAAGTCTTATTTTTGCCTTCTCCATTGCACTTATGATTTTTTCTACACCTTCATAGCTCCTTGTCCTTGCCTGATTTCTGATATAGGTAAGTTCTTCTCTATACAGAATAAGGTCTGGGTCCATTGTTGCTTTAAACATAAGGACATCCCTGTACCATAACATCATAAGATCTATATAATCTTCTATATTATTCTTGCTCGCAGATAAGGTTTTTAAACCAGATACCACTTCATGTAACTCCATTTCTTCTATATACTTAAGAATATGGAGCACATTGCTCCTGGTCTGTTCAAATTCTTCCGAGGTAGCATATTTAATAGCCTTACCTACATTCCCTCCAGAAAATGCAGCTGACACCTCTGCAATATAGTCCGGCAGCTTATGTTGTTCCATTAAGTATTCCTTAATTTCCTGCTTGTCCACTGGTTTTAAATTCAAGGTAACTCCCCTGGATTGAATCGTCGGTAATATTAAGTTTATATTTGTAACCAACAATATAATAATAGCATACTCAGGCGGTTCTTCCATTGTTTTTAATAAAGCGTTCTGCGCCTGCTCTGTCATTTTGTCAGCATCATCAATAATATATATCTTATAAGGACTTTGATATGGTTTCACCTGTATATCAGCATTAATTTGAAGTCTAATATCCTCTACACTAATACTTACCTTCTCATGTGTTACCCATATAATATCTGGCTGATTACTTGATTTTGACTGCAAACAGGATTTACAATGATCACATGCAATAATCCCGTGTTCCTCACATTGTAAGGTCTTAGCAAAGTTGGAAGCCAACAATTTTTTACCCATTCCTTCTTCACCATGAAAAATATAAGCATGTGAAACCTTATGAGCTGCAATTGCATTCTGCAAATGCTGAATGATACTATCATGACCGATTATTTCACCAAAGCCTTGCATACCACAACCTCCAAACCTATGAAAAAATGTCCAGTAGAAGTCCCCTGATTTCATCAATACGATTTAAAATTGATAAATGATCTTTCTCATCTTTTATTAGCTCTGCTGCCAATTCATCGAGATTCTTATCTACCAGTTTTATCATTGTATAAACCCTATGTCTTCCCTTTCGGTCAAGAAAATTCTCTCTGGAGAATTTGTGAGAGCGATTAACAATTTCATTCATAAATTCCCTGATAAGCTCTCTATAGTGCCTCATATCTTTAACATCCAGATGTTTTGCTATTTTCTTACCTTGAGCTGATATCTCATTAAGCATTACATTCAGTCTGGCTTGTAACTCTTTCTCCTCAATATGGGAGATCAATGTAAACTTAAAAGAACCATCTGCCTCCGGAACGGGCGCTTTCTGCTCAACCTGATGAATTGATTGCATCTGGTTCACCTTTATATCCATAGATACCTCCGTTATTAGAACCAACGTGTTCTACAAAAAACTGTAACCTTCGTTATAAGATTTCCAATTAAGACCTTTTCTTATAATCGAAGTATATCATACAATCCTAGTCATTAATAGCATAATTTTTGATGTCACTAATCACTTCCTGCAAGCATATATTAATGTCATTATTCTGATACCTTTTTATAATTCCATGCTTCTTTAAATTATCTTCGGAAAAATCTTCATCATCCGCCAGGAAGCGTCTACACATCTCTGCATATTTTGGCTGTTCTTGTTTTTGTTCTCTCTTTATAGCTCTTTGTAGCCTCACTCCATCTTCTACTTCAATGTAAATGGGAACTACCTTTTCTTCCCCGAAATACTTCCTAATCTGAGCGTAGGTTTCCAGTGTCCCAATCATTAGGTAATCTGCAATGGTTAGGTTAATCTGTCCATCGTTAACCGTAAAATAATGCCACACTCCATGAACGGTATCATAAGCCCGATGTTCAATAATTTTATTATCCATCTCTAATTTAGTTAGTGTAGCCTCATCGACAAAGTAATATTCTACACCGTCCACTTCAGATCTGCGAATTGGCCTTGTCGTATACATAACTGCAGTTTTTAACACTAGCTCCGAAGATTCCAACAATCTTTTATAAATAGTGTCCTTCCCTGTAGCGCTTTTACCCATGACAATATAAATCTTACCCATAACTGATAATCCTTTCTAATCCTTAGTAGCCCTTCTACTTACAAATAACTGCAATATTCTCCTTCTCAATTCCCGAAAGTCCATTTACAGTATAACCTTCTTTGATTAACCATTGAATATATCCAAGTAGTTCACTACTAATTTCTTCTCCCGGAACGATCAACGGCACACCCGGTGGATATGGCGTGATAAAGGCTGCGGAAATTCTTCCGATGCCGTCTGTTAATGTTACATATTCTCTTTGTTGGTCAAAGGCTTCTTGCGGAAACATTCGCCTGACTGGTTTTTTATTGGGATATTCATAGGTATTTTTATTTATTTTTAACTCGGTTAAATCATTGTCTATCTGATTAAGTGCTTGTATTAAACGAGTATAGCCCTCCTGAGTATCGCATATGCTAGTCAACGCTAATACGTAATTCGGAGTAGCCATCTCCATAATAAGCTGATACCTGGTTCGCAACAGTTCCTGCAATTGATATCCTGTTATTTTTGTATCTTGTACCGATATCACAAGCTTTGAAGGGTCCAATCTATATATTTCACTGCTATTTTCTTTTGGGTTCCATATATGAAGATGTTTTAAATCACTGACAGCAGTTTTAAAGCTGCTTAATTTATCAACATATTCTTCAAATAAACTAGTGCTCTCCTCCTCTAACAGAGAAACACAGCGATCAATCCCCGCTAAAAGTATATAAGAGGGGCTGCTGGTCTGGTAAATACTCAGGTACTGTTGCACCTTATCAATCAGCTCTGGACAATTTAAATGTAGTACCGCAGATTGAGTGAAAGCGGGCAAAGTCTTATGAAGACTTTGTATTACAAGATCTGCTCCAAGCGTAACCGCGCTTTGAGGAAACACCCTATGAAAGCCAAGATGTGCTCCATGCGCTTCATCCACAAGCAGTCTTGCGCCATTTCGATGCGTTATTTCTGCAATAGCCTTAATATCAGAAATAACACCTTCATAAGTTGGTGATGTGATAACAACCAGCTTTATTTTTTTGTGTTTTATCAACGCATCTTCAATTTCTGAGGGAAGAATTCCACAACTCATATTAATATCCCTTGCTATTTGTGGATAATAATAAATTGGCTTTAAACCCATTGTTATTAAGGCATGATAAATGGACTTATGTGAATTTCTTGCAATTAGTACCGAGTCACCTCGGTTTACAGCCGCAGATATTCCTGCCAGGTTGCCTACTGTACTTCCATTCACCAGTGGAAAAGAGTATTTCGCTCCGTAAAGCTTACTTAACCTTAAAGAAAGTTCTCTCAGAACTTCTTCCGGCTCATATAAATTGTCGAAACCAGGAATTTCTGTAATATCTATCTCATAAGGATTACTCATTGTTATATTTTTATTTCGTTTATGTCCCGGCATATGAAAGGGATAAAAATCTTCCTTTGAATATGCGTTAAGCTTATTATATAAATCTTCCAATTTTCAAACACCTTTCTATCTATGTGTTTACTAAATGTCTTTCTTTTAACCATAAAATTAATATATAACAAGTTTTGGTTAAAAACAAGTTTCATAAAAAAAGAAAGCAACCGTCAGTTTCTGAACTTAGCTTTCTTTTTATCTTAACTATAATAATTCTATTGTTAACATACTATCTGTTACGTGGTTAAGTTAGCATTGATATTCTTTGCGTTTTTTTCATATTTTTGACGGTACATTAAAGTATCTGCAGCTACAAGGCATTTCTCAATTGAGGTATCTTTATCTGGAAGCACTAAATTGTAACCATAGCTAACATAAACACTAAATTCTTGTTCATTCATAAAGTTAAATCTATTTAGCTCTTCCACAAATAACCTTATAAATTTATCCATTTTTGCCTCGTCATAATCCATACCAATTGCCATAAATTCATCACCGCCAAGCCGAATACAAATTTCATCGTCATCAGCAGCATGTAATAAAGCACCGGCAACCACCTTTAAGGCAATATCTCCACTGGAATGACCAAATTTATCATTAATATATTTGAGTTTGTCCATATCAGCAGTAAAAATCATTAGGTTAGACTGTTCTTCCACACAATGCTTTAAATATTTTTTACCCAGTGTATCTAAAACTCGTCGATTATATAACTCAGTAAGTTCATCTCTAATTGACATATCCTCAAGCTTATAGATTAACCGACTTAGTTCCCCATGAATACGCACATTCTCTAGTGCATTACTTAAGGTAATTAACCACGACTGGTAGGATTTCATATAGGTTCTAAGGCGATTGTAGCTTATGCCCA
>JAFACO010000236.1 GCA_023425485.1 Bacillota bacterium | reverse complement strand
AGGCATAGGCATCTGTAATTGATGTTGGCTCCGGGGTAGCTACTAAAAGGACCTCAGAACTTGCAGCAACAAACTCTATTACAGAATCAGAGATACCCGCTCCCGTATCAATAATAATGATATCAGCACGCTCATCCAGTTCAACTAGCTTCTGAATCAGATATATGATTTGCTCTTTTGATAGATTTGTAAGTTCTTGAATACCTGAACCGCTAGAAATGAAACCTATACTCTCAGGACCTTCCGTAATGATATCGGAAAGATTTTTTCCACGAAACATTAAGTCTGCCAAATTATATTGAGGCCGTATCCCAAGCATTACTTCGACATTCGCAAGACCAAAATCAGCATCCAATATGATAACCCTGTGCCCCAGCTTTGAAAGAGCAATTGCTAAATTCACAGATATACTGGATTTGCCGACTCCACCCTTACCACTAGTTACCGTAATAACTCTGGCAACATTTCTAGGGGCAGCCTGCTCTTTTATCATTTTTCTTAATTTGTCCGCCTGATCCATTTTACTGCCCCCTTAATAACTGCTTTGCTATACTTTGAGCATCTACTCGTGAAATATCATCCGGTACATTCTGTCCAAACGTAGAGTAAGATAAAGGTGCCTCAGTTAACATACGTATATTAAACAGATTTCCAATCGAACTAGTCTCATCAAGTTTTGTAAAGATTAAACTATAATTTAAAATTTCTGAATATGCTTCTGTGATTTTTACCAAGTCTTTGTATTTAGTTGTTGCACTAAGCACAAGGAAAATATCCCTTTCCTCAACTGGAATGGTATTTATCAAAGATTCAATATCATCTCTCTGCTCTTTATTTCTATGGGACCGTCCCGCAGTATCAACGAACACCAGATCAAACTCACTATACTCTTCCTTTGCATTCCTCATCTCATCTTCACTGTAGATAACAGTTAGTGGGATTCCTAATATGTTTGCATAGGTTCTTAACTGTTCTACAGCGGCAATTCGATAAGTATCAGCAGTAAGAAATGCAACTTTTAATTTATCATTCACTCTAAATTTGGATGCAATCTTAGCAATGGTTGTAGTTTTCCCAACGCCAGTTGGCCCAATAAAAAATACAAACTTAGGAGTCTTTCCATTTAACTCAATGGTTCTAGGTTGCCCTAACTTTAAAACAATCTTTTGATAAATACTTGCTAAAATATTATCCATAGAAGCGTCTTTTTTCAAGCTGCTCTCTACTTCTGTAATAATTTGATTTGCAAACTTCTCATCTACTTCATTTGATATTAATTGATTATAGATCAATTGAATACATGCAAGGTTTTTATTTGATTCCGCTGCCTTTGCATCGGTTTTTTCTTTATTTTCCTTTTCTTTTTCCACCATCTGCTTTTCAATGAGACTTTGTAGATTATTCAGTTTAACCTCAATAGCTGAAGGATTCGAGACCGCTAATTCACTCTTTGCAACCGAATCAAGGTCAGGCTCCTCATAAATAATATCTGGCAAAATTGGCTTTCTCTGTACGGGTAACGGATTCGCTGGAGATTTACTTCTATCACTCTTGTACGTAATATTATCATCCACGGCAGCAGTTACCTCAACCAAAGGCTTACGAAACATTTTGTAAATGCCTTTGGGTGAGATTGTCTTAATATTCATTACAATTGCATCCTTGCCAAGTTCCTCCTTTGCAAGAATGATTGCCTCTGTTTCATTATTTGCTTGAAATTTTTTAATAATCATTATACTGTCACCATCCCTACAGATTGTAGCTCTACATTTGATTCAATCTCATTGTAAGAAACTACAATTAAATCTTTAAAATAATCCTGTGTCAGACGTTTGAAATACATACGCACAATAGGAGACGTAATAATAATAGGGTTTCTCCCTAAATCTTCCAGCTTATGTACTTCATTCTGAACAGATTCAATAATTTCTCTCGTAATTCCAGGATCAAGTGCTAAATAAGACCCTTGCTCTGATTGCTTCACAGATGCCATAATTTCTTGTTCTACTTTTGGATCCAAGGTAACTACGCTCGTCATTTCATGGGAAGGGAAATATTTATTTGAAATTGCTCGTTTCAAACTTTGTCTTGCATACTCTGTCAATACATCGGAATCTCTGGTGGTAGGCGCATAATCTGCTAATGTCTCAAAAATAGTTACCAGGTCTCGAATAGAAATACCTTCTTTAAGCAAATTTTGAAGTACTTTTTGTATCTCACCAATGTTGAGTAGTTTTGGTACTAGTTCAGATACCAGTGTCTGATGTGACTCGGAAATATTATTAACCAGATTTTGTACATCCTGTCTGGTAAGCAGTTCAAAAATATGACTACGAATGATCTCTGTCAAATGAGTTGCAATAATAGAAGGTGGATCAACTACCGTATATCCCAGAGTCTCTGCTCTTTCTCTCTGTCCTTCTGTAATCCAGATAGCAGGTAGATGGAAGGAAGGTTCAAACGTAGGAATACCTGTAATTTCTTCCTCTACATAGCCTGGATTCATCGCCATATAGTGATCAAAAAGTATTTCACCCTCACTAACCTGTATCCCTTTAATTTTTATAATATATTGATTGGGATTTAGCTGAATATTATCTCGAAGTCGTATAATTGGTACTACGCATCCAAGTTCTATGGCTACCTGCCTTCGAATTAGTACCACACGATCCAATAAATCACCACCCTGATTCGTATCAGCAAGTGGAATAATACCATAGCCAAATTCTAGTTCAATTGGATCGACCTGTAAAAGGGAAATTACATTTTCCGGTTTACGTATTTCATTCGCAGATACATCTTCAGAGGAAACTTCGCTCTCTATAGATCCAACCTCCAACTTATTAGCAATTACTCTTCCTGAAATTATAAAAATAAGACCATAAACAGCAAAAACAAGTGCATCTAACGGGGTAAGAAATCCAAGTACAATCATACTGGCACCAACCATATAAAGTACCTTGGGGATAGAAAATAACTGTTTGATGAGCATATCCCCAAAATCAGCTTCTTTTGAAGCCTTGGTGACTAAAATACCTGTTGCCAAAGATATCATAAGGGAAGGAATCTGACTTACCAGACCATCACCAATTGTTAGCAAGGCAAAATGCTGAAAGGCATCCATAGCTTCATAGCCAAGTCGCGTCATTCCTACAATTGTTCCACCAACAATATTAATAACTGTTATAATCAAACCTGCGATAGCATCACCCTTAACGTACTTTGTTGCACCATCCATGGAACCAAAAAAAGCAGCTTCCTCTTGGATTTTTTCACGTCTCAACTTAGCTTCCGTATCATTAATAGCACCTGTATTAAGATCCGCATCAATCGCCATCTGTTTACCAGGCATCGCATCAAGTGTAAATCTGGCTGTTACTTCCGCTACACGTTCCGAGCCCTTATTAATTACCATAAACTGAACAATAATTAATACGATAAATATGATGATACCAATGACCATATCACCACCACCCACGAACTGACCGAAAGTAGTAATGACATTACCTGGCTCTCCAGTTGAAAGTATTAAACGCAAACTGGATACATTGAGCGATATACGAAAGATTGTTGTAAAAAGCAATATGGTTGGAAACGCCGACATTTGAAGTATTTCTTTCGTAAATATCGAATTAAACAATACCACCATCGCTATTGAGATATTTAGTGCTAACAATATGTCCAGTAAAAAAGCACTTATAGGTATTGTTAAGAAAATAATCGCGGATAAAAGAAACAACCCAACAAATAAATCATTTCTCTTCAAGGATCTAACCTCCTCTTGGAGGTCACCCTCCATTCTCCAAATTTATGTCAAATCACTTAATTCTTTTTATTCAGACCGTAAACATAGGCTAGCACTTCTGCGGTCATTTGATAGAGTTCTGGTGGAATCTCTGCACCAACCTCTACATTATAATAAAGCATTCTGGCAAGTGGTTTATTCTCCACAATCTCAATGTTATTCTCTTTTGCAACATCTTTAATCTTCTGTGCCAGGTAGTCTGCACCTTTTGCTAAAAGAATGGGAGCTGAACTTGACTCTCTATCATATTTAACTGCAGCAGCTAAATGGGTCGGATTTGTTATGACAACATCTGCCTTGGGTAGCTCTTGCATCATTCTTCGCATAGAGGCTTCACGCATTCTTTGTCTAATCTTCCCTTTAATCTGCGGATCTCCTTCGGAATTTTTAAACTCATCCTTTACTTCCTGTTTGGACATCCTCATATCTTTTCTAAATTTTATTTTTTGGTATATTAAGTCTCCAAATCCTATGACTAAGAAAATCATACTGATTTTCAGTCCAAGATTTATGACGAGATTTCCAATTAATATAATTGCAGGCTCCAAATCCATTTGATATAACAGTGTTAATGTTTTCCACTCGTTTTTGAGAGTAGAGTATGCAATATAAGAAATAATTATAATTTTAATCAATTCTACAATTAACTCAACCATTTTGTCCTTGGACAAAATCTTTTTGAAACCAGATATCGGATTAATTTTATTAAACTTTGGCTTGATAGTTTTTAATGAGACTTCCCATTTTACTTGGAATAATACAACTACAAAGGATATAATAACAACCGTTGCAAAGATCGGAAGACAAATGAGTAAGATAGAAACTATCGCATCATTAAGAACAGCTTGAATCATTGCAATTGAGAATTCTGTGTCGGCTAATTTAGCTAGGTTATTAAAACCATGCTGATAGGTCTCAATGAATTTTTTTCCCATATAACCAATAAAAATTTTTAATACAATGAATAAGGTCGCTAACCCAGAAGCTGTAATTAATTCTGTACTCTTAGCAACCTGGCCTTCACTTCTGGCATCTGAGAGTTTCTTAGATGTCGGTTCCTCCGTTTTATCTGCACCTTCTGCAAAAAATTGAAGATTATATTTCAGACGATAGGAAGCATATTTTATTTGATCAATTTGTATCATATACTTCGCTCTTTCTTTGAATAAAAAATCAAGGAATTAGTGTAACAGTCTAAGTGAGGAAACTAAAAGCTCTTTCATCTCGTCAAAGATAAAATATGCTACAGTCGGAATTAATTCAACAATAAGAACTAGAACAATCAGACCTACAATAATCTTAATCTGCAACCCAATTACAAACATATTCATCTGCGGTGCTATTTTTGCTAGTATTGCCAAAATGGTATTAACTACTAAAATGGCTGCATAAACAGGAAGAACAATTTGAAATCCTATAATAAAATAATCTGCTAAAAATTTACCCATTAAATGATAGGTGGCAGGATTCAATGTCATCTGACCAAGGCCAATTACTTGAAAGGAGTCGATAATTGCCCTTAAAAAGTAATGATGCATATCTGTAATAATCATCATTAGCAGAATTAAATAACCATATACGTTAGCGGTTATCGTTGTTTGAATATTCGTAGCAGGGTCAAGCTCGTTTATCATAGAAAATCCGATTTCCATATCTATAATTTCACCAACAAAGGCTATGATATGGTAGGCAATGTTAGCAAAGAACCCCATAATCGCGCCAAGTAAGGCTTCCTTGACTACAAGTATACTATAATCCAGTACTCCAACATATTCGGGGGTTGCATTGGGTACAGTGTAAAAC